>JAIRRD010000019.1 GCA_031256155.1 Holophagales bacterium | reverse complement strand
AGATAGCCGTATGGTGCGTACATGTCAACGCCGTGACCCATCGCTTCCTGAATATCGGCATAGTAGTTTAAGTTACTGGTTGGGAAAATGGTGTCACCATCTGTGCCGCCGTTGCCCTTTAAGACAGCGTAAGTGTAATTGCCGCCTATGCTGAAATTGTTTTTAATCTGTCCGTTAAAATCAACTTCCAGGCTCTTGTAGTCGCGCTTTAAGTCGGAATTATTGAAGTAGTACTCCATTGGCACGGGCATAAAAAGCTCAGGGAAAAGCACAGACCCTGATTCAACTTGCGTATCCGCCGATACTGTCATTCTGTCATCAATCAGATTATAGCCTGTTCTTTCAGAATAAGTGACAGACACATAAGAACCGCCGGGCGAGTTGTAGCGCAAATTGAGGCTCAATTCTTCATTGGCAGGGGCTTTTAAGTCCGGGGAAGGTACGGCGGATACACCTGAATTGACAAGGTATAACATTCCTTCAGGGCTGACATCAAAAATAGTCCGATTATTGACTATATCGTCCCAGGTGAGGAAGCGCAGTTCATCCATTGTATAATCAGGGCGAGCCATACCTTTTTTTATTGTGTAGTATTCTGTCGGTGGATTGCCGGCCACACTGAACCTATTGGTGGCACCCTCTGTAAGAGTGGCTGTATATCTGGCCCAGTGGGCTTTTGCAAGGTACTTTTGGTCGCCAAAGACATCATAGGTCACCTGGAATCTGGGTGACAGGTTTGTGGTTTTTATTTTGGGATTGCCGAAAGTATCCGCAAAATCCACTCTGTCGTAACGGAGACCCAAATAAACATTGAATTTATCGCCAAAAGCAATATTATCGCCAGCATACAGAGCGTAAACCTTTGTTGTAGTCGGCGAGTCATCGGCAAATTCCAGACTTGCCCAAGTGAACCAGTCTGGATCCTTGTCATTCCACAGATATTCTAAATAGTCAGGATGGTCATAATCCTCAGCCAAAGGATCATGGCGATCAAGATAGAACCTCTGTGTGCCGCTAGCGTCAAGATATGTACCTTGCGTGGAAATTGTTATTTTTGTTGGTGACTGTGTGTTTGCCGCGGCGCGCTCCCTTATTATGTATTCAGCACCCACCTCAACATTGTGGCGGCCAAATATGCCCGAATCCAGATCCATGAAATTTACATTGGCGGAATGCGTCGTTATGTCACGCCTGTCGGGTGTGGCAGCGCTAAAGGTTCCGTTGTTGTATCTCCAAAAATTATAAGCGTCATCCGCAGCAAATATTCTGTGCCCTTTGACGGGGTCACCGCCGCCGCCGTGGGTCTGTTGTTTCTTTGAATAGCTGACTTCCAGCGTTGTAAAGGAGTTTATAATTCCAGTATAATGGGCGCTGATGTATTCAAATTTATCAAGCTGAAGCTGCAGTGTAGATGGATCGCATGAGTTTCCGTACAGTCTGTTTGTCGTCGCCTGTTTGTTGTTGCTGGCAGAAACAGTGATGGTGTGAACGGGCGTAATGGCACCTGTCAACTTTAAGTCATAAAACTGAGTTGAGGCCACTGTCGGGAAGAGCGCTGATGGAGCTGATCCCACGTAAAATGGAGCAGAAATGCCATATAAGGGAATAAGGCCAATAGGATTGTTTGGCTGACCATAATTATCAGGGTGTTCTTTCTCACCCTCCCCAATCCAATCTCCAATTGTCGGATAATTGTAATAGGTATCATATCGCGTCCTGCCCGGGTTAGTTAACCTGGTGTTGGTGCCGCTGATGGTGGGTGGATTCAGTTTTGTAGATGTGGCGAACCATAATCTGTCTTTGATGATGGGGCCTGATATGAACACACTCCAGGAACGATTCATGATATCAGAAGCCGAAGTCTGTATGTTCCCGGCACCAAGTGTATCTTGAACGCCATAAGGTCTGTAGGGGCCAAATGGTCTCTTTGCCGTCCAGGCAGGGGAATCTAAGTCCAGACGAATAGAACCTGAAAACTCATTGCCGCCCGTTTTGGTTATGGCGTTTACCATACCGGCTGATGTACCGCCATAACGGACGCTCACGGGAGATGTAATGACCTGAGTTTCCGCAATCGCGTCATCAACGAAGTAATTGCGGCTGTTCCACATACCACGCAAATTGTCGCTGATGTCTGTTCCGTTCAATAAATATTTTGTTTCGAGTGCCATACCGCCGCGAATGGTCGGATAACCACTGGCATTAGTTGAAACGCCCGGGGCCAACTGTGAAATATTTTCAAGGCTTCTGGTAGCTAATGGTAACTGTTCTAATTTTGCCGAATCCGTAGTCTGCTGCGACTGAACAACGCTTTTATCCTGAATCGCGCTATTACCAACGATTTCAACTGTTGCTTCGCTCGTGCTGGTTGTCCTCAGCGAAAAATTGTTGTTGGTTGTCTGACCTAAACCTACATGAATGTTGTTAGCAGAGGAGGTTATAAAACCGGTCTTGCTGGCAACTATGCTGTAGCCGGGACCCGGCGGCAGGAGTGGGGCGCGGTATTCACCGCGCTCGTTCGTTCTGATGACTCTCTTTTGCAAGAGAGCGGGACCTGAAATTTCCACAGTCGCGTCAGCAATGGGGTTTCCTTGTCTGTCCCTGACTGTTCCGCGGATTTGCCCGGTGGATTCCTGCGCTGTCATTGGAGCGGCGGCAACTACAGCCACGCACAATGCAGTGAGATTGAGACCAATTTTTTTCATAAGTGTTTGCTCCTGTTTCCCAAAAAGTTAAAACCGTATGGAATAGCCGATTTCAAAGGCGATACCGCTTTTGGTCCCCGTGTCCTCGCCTTCTGCGCGCAGTGAACTCAGGTTGAATTCAAGGGCGTGCTGGGGCGCCATGCGATAGCCCAAACCGAGCACAATGGCGGGGCCGATGGTGCTCGTGTCAGCTATGTAGGAGATGGTCTTTATTATCGTGTTGGCCCCGTTCATAGCTCCGTTAGCGTCTGTGGTTATATCTGCGCCAAAATTGTTCGTGGACAATTTGTAGCTGCTGAGCCTGAGACCGCCCTGAACATACAGACCGCCGCCGAGTAAATCCATGCGGTAAAGACAACTGAACTCAAATCCGCCGCCATCATGTTTCTGATTCAAGGCCGAATAAGTTGTGTTTGGTAGATAACCAGTATTCACATTAGTACCAGGCACCTCATAGCTCTTGGCAAGGTACTGGTCGCCTGATAGTACGCGGTAGCCAAGACCGCCCACGATTGAAGTGGTATCAGAGAGCGAATATCCAACAGAAGCGCTGATAACAAAGCCCATGTGCTTCCGTAAAACTTCACTGGCTAAAGCGCCGTTATTATACGCGGCGGAAATTTTGAATTCGGGCTGAAACCTTGAGTTTCCAGCGTCCTGCGCCGCAGCGGTAACCGACAGCATAGCGGTAGCTATCAGTAAGTGTGCTAGTTTGGGGAGTTTCACGTTCTTGCCTCCTTAAAGAGAGTTGTCAATCACCAGACCCCTGATCACAAACCCGCTCGTGACAAGGGTCTGGCAATGCAGTGGTTAAAATTCTTTGTTCCCACTGTGAGAAGGTGGGAAATGGAGGATGTAAATATGTATTTTATTAATGTTATAAATATTATAACTGTTGCAAACAATGGATATAATTTGTAAAATTTTCCTTTAACGTCACACTGATGTTCACAAATATGCTTTTGACATCTTTGACGTCTTTTACACAGTAGTTTTTGGAGGTTGTATATGCACCAAACGAAGCGTGGCACAAAGCTGGCCACAAGGAGTACGCGTTTAAAGTTGGAAATAGGTATTAGAGTTCAGGAGCCTCTATCGCGCGGTTGTTATTTGGTTTACAGGCGGCCTTCTAATAGCTCTAATAACGCTAATGGTAAATGGTCTGTTTGTTGGGTTAATCCAAAAACAAAAATACAGACAAGAAAAACCATTGGTATCGCAGATGATTTTCGCAAAGCGAATAATAAAACAATTTTGACTTACACTCAGGCCAAAGACAAAGCCATCGAATGGTTTGAAGAAAAATCCAATCAGTTTTGTGATAAAGTCGATGAAACTATCCCAAACAGCACATATACCGTAGCCGATGCTCTGGAAGATTACTTAAAAGACGGCGAAAGGCGGGGCATGAAAGGAGCGAACAAAACCAGAATGAGTGCAAATGCTTGGATTATCCCCACTTTAGGTAGCATGTTGCTCTCAGAACTCACAAGAGTGCAGTTAGAAAGCTGGTTGGACACTATCGCTGCAACCCCTCACCGTATCAGGACAAAGATAGGAGGTGAGCCAGCTTACGCCCCACCGCCCACAACCGAAGATGAAAAGCGGGCGAGAAAAGACACAGCCAACAGAATACTTTCAATACTAAAAGCCGCATTAAATTTTGCCGTAGATCACCACTTGACCGAAGTAACAGACCCATCCTGGCAAAAAGTCAAGTCATTCAGAGGCACCAGTACCTCAAGAATCAGATTTCTGAATCTGAATGAACAAGTAAGACTAATAGAGGCCTGCTCCCCCGAATTTAAGAATTTAGTGAGAGGCGCCCTGTTGACCGGATGCCGCTATGGAGAATTAACCCGTCTTCAGTGCAAAGACTACAGCCCCAACAGCGGCATACCAACAATATTTGTAGCAGAATCAAAGAGCGGCAAGCCGCGCCACATAGTTCTGACGGCCGAAGGTGCAAGCCTGTTTGCCGAACTGACAGTCAGAAAAGAGAATCCAGATGATTTAATCTTCACAAACAGCGCAAAGCGCATAAAGCGCACAAACACCGGCGATGGCTGGCTTGAAAGCGACC
>JAIRRD010000141.1 GCA_031256155.1 Holophagales bacterium | reverse complement strand
AATACCGGCCAATATTGCCAAAGTAGCCGCTGAAGAAAAAGAACTTCGCAACAAAGTGGCCGCAGTTTCAGCTCTTCAAGACAGAGTCGGAAAAAGCTGGGAACACATTGAAAACGCACTTAAAATTCACAAACAAATACTTGACCCCATTCAAATGCTGGACGGACGAGGTTCAACGCTTCTCACTTCCGCAATAAACCTTGTGCGCTGGGCCCACGAGTCCTCGCTTCCAGCCGATAAGCGCCCGGATGTTTCTGATGAATCTCTGAGGTCAAGGAAAAACACACTAGGCCGTCAGCAAAATACAGACATTGGCTTGGATACAGTGAGGCTTCAGGCCGGATTGCGGGAAGCCGCAGACGTTCTTGGAGCGCAGCACGCAATCGTTAAAATTTTAACAGACGGCAAAACACCTGACCAAGTGGCAAAAGACACCTTGACGAACACACAGTTCAACAGCGAAGAATTTCGCAAACAACTACTGGACGGCGGAAATGCCGCTGTTGAGGCATCCAGAGACCCACTGATTGTTTTGGCTCGCAGGATAGAAGCTCAGGCCAGACCATTCCGCAAACAGCTAGATGAACAAGTCACCGCCGTTATCTCAGAACACGCGCAGCGCATTGCCGAAGCCAGATTCGCCATTCAGGGCAAGACTTACTATCCAGACGCTACAAACACACTTCGTTTTACATTCGGCCCGGTTGCCACCTATCCGGCAAACGGTACACTGATGCAGCCATTCACAACATTTCATGGGCTCCTTGATCGTCATGTAGGTTGGGGCGGAAATGAAGCTGATACTGAAGGCGGACTTTGGACGCTTCCACAGCGATGGCTGGATAAACTGCCAAGCGTAAATCTGACTACGCCCTACAACTTCGCCTATGCCTGCGACACTGTTGGCGGAAACTCCGGCAGCCCCGTCATCAACACTAAAGGTGAATTAGTTGGACTCAACTTTGACAGCAACATAGAGGGCCAGGCCGGTTATTATGTCTATGACGGCATTACTAAGCGAAGTATCGCCGTTGACGCGCGAGCCATCACAGAAGTCCTTGCCAAAGTAATGGACGGCAAATGGATCGTTGATGAACTCATCATGCGATAGAGCAGTTTAACTTTGAGAAGGTAATCAGGTATAGTGAACGCACTTACAACCGTAACAACTGGGCATGTATAGTCAAATTACTTAAAAACCAGAACAAGCTGGTTCTATGGACAGTCATTAAAAAAGTCAATTATCTTACCATGAGAACTGCGCGAATGCGCTAGACTGCGCCGGTATAGCGGTTTAACTTATTGTAGTTAAACCGCTATACAGCGCTGTCTTGCGCATCCGCGCATTTTACTCCGCTTTCAAATCGCGCAGCATTAAAGCATCCACGGCTTTTCTAGGGTCTTCCCCATCCAGCAGACGTATCACTTCATTAGTTATAGGCAATTCCACACCGGTTTCATTAGCTAAGGCCAGCGCGGCTTTAGCCGTATGGACTCCCTCTACAACCTGTTCTCCCATGTTCTCCGCCGCTTGCTGAAAACTCATACCTCTGCCAATCAACTCGCCAAACTTACGATTCCGGCTTTGATGTCCGGTAGCTGTCAACAGCAGATCACCCATTCCGGCCAAGCCCATTACAGTTTCAGGCCGCCCACCAAGTCGATCCACCAAGCGCAACATCTCAGCCAAGCCCCGCGTCAACAACGAAGCTCTGGCACTCATTCCCAAATTCAGAGCCTCTAGTAGCCCTGCCGCGATAGCCAGAACATTTTTTAACGCCCCGCATAGTTCTACGCCAACAACATCCCTGGACAAATAGACCCTGAATCTTGGAGAAGCTAATAGAGCTTGCAGGTCTTGGCTTTCCGCATCAGAAACTTCATCGGGCAACGCCAGCACAACCGCTGCAGGCAACTGCCGAAACACTTCATCGGCAAAACTGGGGCCTGACAGTACTCCCACAGGCACGCTTAAAATCGGTCTCAGCGCCTGTGATAAGCGCCCATAAGTAGTCTGCAATATTCCCTTGCTCACATGAATCAGCAATTTAGGGCGTTTTGCAGTAGTTTTCAGCATACGCTCCCACACCTCAGGACTGGCCTGCGTAGGCAGCGCACTCACCCACATATCCGCATCAAAAGCCTCACAAGGATCAGTCACAACGCGCAGCGACTCTGGCAACGTACCCATTGGCAAGCGCGGATGGGTTCTTGAACATCCCAGTTCAATACCTACTTTTTCCGGGAACGCCCATAGCGTAACAGAGCGCCCATTGCGCGACCAAACAGATGCCAAAGCCGTACCCCACGCCCCACTGCCAAAAACGGCTATTTCATTCATCGGCCCTATCCTTACGCTTATTTCCCCACAACGGGTTTTCAGTGCCATTCAAAAGCCGCTTTATATTTGCGTAGTGCTTAACAATTACAAGTAGTACAAGCGCCATCCAGACAGCAAAAACCAACGGCAAATTTGCTGAGTGTTTTTTTAGCCCGATCAGCAGAAAAACGGGCAACACAAACGCCCCCAAAATACTGCCCAGGCTGACGAAACGGGTCAGCACGACTGTAACTATAAAAACGGCCAGCGAAGGTAGAATCATCCATGAATTGAAAGCCAGGGCCGCACCCAAAGCCGTTGCCACTCCCTTGCCCCCCTTAAAGCGCAGCCACGGCGTGAACACATGTCCCAGTACAGCGGCCAGAGCTGCAAATGAAGCTAACGCATCCCCAAAACCAAAATGCCGCGCAAAATAGACAGGAAAAAAACCCTTGGACGCATCAAGAACTATTGTCAGAACCCCAAGCCACTTCCCCCCAGCGCGAGCGACATTAGTCCCGCCAATATTGCCGGAACCAACAGACCGCACATCCCCCTTGCCAGCCAGCCTGACCAGCAACAGGCCAAAGGGCACACTGCCAGACAGAAAGCTGATAAGCAGGAAAACACATACAACAAAGTCATCCACTTGATTATTATATAGCAATTCCATGTAAAATACGCCGAGCTACTCACAAAACCCCTGTTTTGCATTTTTTTTACATACCTGTACGTACGACGCAAGTGGCCGTGCAATGGTACCGCGAGGCGCTGCGCCATGTTGCTTGGACTATTACAAATTCAAGAAAGTGTAGTGTATGAAAACCTTACAGTGGCGGTGGTTCAGAGCGTTTTGGGTAGGCCGCAAAATAGCGGCCACTTTGTAATTAAATTAATTCTTATTTGTGCCGGTAAGTATTATAGCGGTTTAACTACAATAAGTTAAACCGCTATACTATCATGTTAATATTTAATTTTAATAATTGAAAGATGGAATTAATCAACTTTTTTTAATATTTTTATGTCAGGTAATTTATTGGAAATAACATCAAAATCTTTATCATTGTGCAACAAGAAGAGACTCTGTTCCAGAGCTATTATTGTAATGAATATGTCTATTGTGCTTCTTGGGGTTATACCTTTGCGCCTTAAATCAAAGAATAGACGAGCGGTCTTTTCATAGGTTTCAACTGTTTCTTGCAGAAAATAGATTTTCTGTGTGGAAAGATATTCTTTTAATTTGTCATATTCAGCTTCATCTCTCGCTCCTTGCAGAACTTCCTGATAAGTATATGAGGCTATCCCAAATGGCAGTTGTCTTTCAATTACCTTTTCAAGAAGTTCTACTTTGGGGTTCCTATCGCCTTTGAAAAAGCCAATCAGAACCGAGGTGTCAACCAATATCAATTAATAACCCTCTCTCAATGCCTTATAGTCGTAATTGTCTGAGAATTTAATCTGGCCTCGCAATTCCAGCAGGTCTTTCCTTGAATGGATTTCTACAAATTCCCGCAATGCCTTGTCTATCACTTCTTTCTTTGTTTTCAGATGAGAAAGTTTCATGGCCTTTTGCATAACTTCATCATCAAGTACAACATTGGTTCGCATTTATACACCTCCTTATACACATTATGACACACATTGGGGGTATTGTTTCAAAAAAAGTTATGCAATATAGCAATTTTCGCTTTCATAGTCCATTTACGGCGAGCCAAGCTCGCCTATGGACTATGAGCGGCCGTGATTCGCAAGCGAATCCCAGCATAGCGGTTTAACTACGAAAAGTCAAAAA
>JAIRRD010000137.1 GCA_031256155.1 Holophagales bacterium | reverse complement strand
GTGGCATACCAGATGGGATATGGCTATTACGAGGGCATCAACACGCCTCCGCTTACACCGGGGGCGGGTCTCACCAGCGGCGGCGCAGCGGCAACCAGCACCAGTCCCAGTGGCAACGCAATAAGAAATTTTTTGAATATTCCCACCAATGTAGGCACGGGAAATGACCAATTTCAGAACAATCTGATCTATAACCTGACGATGCCACTGGCCAGAAAGCTCTCTTTTAACATGAGTGTCACCGTCTCTAATATATTCAATCATATTCCAAGGATGTCCAGCCCACCAGTTGGTGTAGGAATAACAAGTGGTGGTCCCACTAATACAAATTCAGTCATCCCCTACGTGATTGAAAATCCGACAAACCCGGCTGCGAATATTATGCCGAATGGCGCTTTCCCATATGGCTATTATTCACAAAATTATCTTATTAACAACTATGCAAACGTTCTTGCTGCCCGCCGCTCTATCTCCATGTCAACAGGCTTAAGGTTTTAGGAAAGGAATGGACTATGAATAAAATATTACAAAATTTGTCATGCGCCGTTTTGCTGGTCTCGCCAATGGCGTTGATGGCGCAGGATGAGGGTGAAGACTTTAAAATGTATGTTTCGTTTGGTCAAAATGTTGCCTGCAACCATGCCCTTTCTCTCACAGGGTCTCCCTGGGGCGGCCCCGGTGCTTTCCATTCCGAGCTGGGCATTGAGTTCCTGCACAAGCAGTCAACTCTGCTGGTGCGCCCTAATGGGGGATACACCAGAATGCTGAGCAAAAAGCCGGAGGAAGGCCAGGGGCCTCTCTATGACCTGCTTGGCGTGTACATTGGCTTTGACCTGGTTTACAACATATCAAAGAGGTTGCCTCTGACTGCCACTATGGGGCCTTCCTTCCACTCATGGAGCGTTGAGCGCACAAATCCTCCCCCTGGATATGGTAATCCCAATCAGTTTGAGAGAAGAATGAAAGTCGGCTGGCGTATGGGGCTTGGTTACAATATTGACGATAGGTTCCGTGTGGATTTCACATACACGATGACTGAATGGCGGCGAACCAACAGCGCCTTCATTGAAGGCCTTAACCCCTGCCTTCCGTCGTATTTCACACTGAAGGGAACATATACTTTTTAGTGCATTGTTTCCGCATCAAAATCGTGGAACGCGATTTTGATGCGGAAGGTTTTGGGGCAGACTTTAATCAGGTAGCTCTGTCCCTTGGCTCATAATGTCTATGAAGGAGGGCTTCGTCAAATTTGCTATGCAATTCCAGAGTCCAGTCTATGGGGGGCTGGGGCGGCAACGGCGATGGGACAAAGGCCATTGCCTTCTCGCTTACTGTGGATATAGTTACGTACCTGCCCTGAATCCCTCTTTCCATGTTCTTATGTTCCGAATCGAAAATAAGCTCCAATCTAATTTTAGATTACGCGTTTTTCTAAAATAAGCAAAGTTCCAATTTCACGATTCTAAAATATAGCCATTCCCCTTGGGAATTGCTATAGTGGCAAGCAAAGCTTGCCTGAGAGCACCACACAGCTGTGATTTGCGAGCAAATCCCAGCTCTGAATCTAGCGCACATCAGCCACAAAAGTATTATAGACTTGTTTTGTGTCCTTATTCTGGACAAAGACCACAGCTTTGAGGTTGTCGCGGTCAATTTTATTGTGCCTAACCTTGGCCATCTGCTTGCCGCGTTCCGAGGCTTTGTCGCTCCATTCAGTTATATAGGCATCCGTAGCTTTTTCTGACTCAACTATGTTGAATATAACGCTGGTCTTATCAGACGGCTCCACTGTCTTTAAGTCCCGCACAATCATATTGTGGCGTACGATACCATTGCCGCCTTTGAAGTCCTCTTTGGTTTGAACCAAAACTACATTGTAATCAGCCCCCACTATCACCTTTGAAAACTCGCAGTCAACTTTAACATCATCGCCATCAATGGACGCATTGGCCTTGAGCGTAATATCCACCGCCGCACTCATAGCCGCATCAATATCCTTCTTGGCGTTGTAGAAAGCAATTGATGACCTCATCCTGTCGCCGCCCACGCTTGGAGATATAAGTCCGTCTATTATTGCCGTGGGTGTGCCCTTAATTATTTCCTTGCCATAGTAATCCTGCCTCTTCTTAGTTGCTGGATTTATCATCGGGTCATAGTGCGGAATAGGGAGATGGTATTTCAGAACAGCTAAATATCTGGTCGGATAGCTTTCTTCCAGAGCATCAAACGCAAAACCAGCGGCAACGCAGGGGTTACATTCAGCCCCTGTAAAGACCTCTGCCAGAACAGTCCTGCTACTCCACTTTTCAGGCGCCTTAAACGTTGGCGGCTGGAAGGGAAGCCGTGCCCTGCGCAGTGCAAGCTCATTGTCAAAATCCGCACTGCTGCCATTTATCTTTGCGTACAGAACTCTGGCATTTTCGATTGCCGCTCTGCTGCCTGTGACAGCGGCTTCAAAAAAAGTATCCAGCGCATCCTTATCGCGCTTAAGCTCACGGTAAGTTTCACCCAGCGCAACATAGTAATCGGCACTGGGCGAGGTTGTTTTTCTGTAAGCCTCCAGCACATCCAGAGCTTCTTGCCCCTTGCTGTTCAGCAGCAGTACCTTTGTCAGTGGAATTTCAAATACGATTTTATAGTTGTTTGCCACCATTCTGCGGCGTTCTGCCGCACGTCCAGACTCAGGCGAATTTAGCAGCAGCATAGCCTCGGCCTTGTAATCCTGAATCGCTTTTAGCGCAGCCTCCCTTGGAAATTCAGCAAATTTACTATGATTCACGAGCATTTTGGCAGCATTGGCCATAATAAAAAAGCGATCCCACGGTTTACATGATGCAAGCACATCCCTCTGCCCGGCCAGCAGTTTGTCAAAAGTATCAGCGTTGTTGCTCAAAGATTCAAGCAGGTTGTAGTCAATCACATAGCGCAACGTACTATCAGGATAAGCAGCTTTTAAGCGTTCAAACGCCTTTATACGGTCAGGCAACTCAGTGATATCGCGCGCAGCCGCATATTCAGCTTGTTCAGGCGGCGGCGTCTGCCGTCGTGGCGCCTGATTCGATGTCCGTGCGGCCAGACCGGAACTAATGCCGAGAGCAAGGCTGAGATTGAGACAGATTCCAAAAATTGCGTGGGATGTTACAGATGTCAATTTCATAGCACAGTCCTTATTGGTTAAGTATTTATTTTCAGTTGTGACTGAAGGCGTTTGGTTGCCTGGGTGCGGGCGGTGTTCAAAAATAATTTCTTCACCTTTGGCAATCGACAATCTTGAAACGCCTCTGTATTTTATCACACATCCAACGTGGTTTAGCAAAGATTCAATGTATGACTATATAGCAATTTGCGCTTTCATAGTCCATTTACGGCGAGCCAAGCTCGCCTATGGACTATGAGCGGCCGTGATTCGCAAGCGAATCCCGGCATAGC
>JAIRRD010000017.1 GCA_031256155.1 Holophagales bacterium | reverse complement strand
TGATGACCATGCCCAGCAGCGTCAAAAAACTACGGAGCTTGTGCGCGCTAAGGGCACGCAACACAGCGCGGAATAGTTCGGTGATGTTCAAGGCTGTAGACCAGTTTTAATTTTTACCTAGTTTCCTGGTATCAATTTTTACTTTGATGCCGTCCCTGAGTTCACGAAGCGTCCTCAGGGGGCCGGAAGCTACTATGTCGCCCTCGTTCAGGCCCGACAGGACTTCAACGCTCATATCGCCCGCCAGCCCTGTCTGAACCGCTACAAACTTGACTTTGTCGCCTTCCACCTGGAAAACTCCTTCTTCTTCCCTCTTGTCGCCGGGGTTGAATTTTTCCCCCTCTTTCAGAACAATATCCCTTACTACGAGAGACTGAAATGGTATTGCCAGCGCATTGTCGCTGGAGCCGGTAAAAATATCCGCCTGGGCGCTCAGACCGGGCTTAATTGTGTCTGGCGGATTCTGTATCTGCACTTTTACCTTGAATTTTATGGCTTCCTGCACGCCAGTCCTCAACAGAGGACTACCCCCGACTTCTGTCACTATGCCTTTGAATGTCTGGTTCGGATAGGCATCAATGCGGATTTGGGCTTCAAGCCCCAACTTGACGTTTGGTATGGCGGCTTCGTCAACTTCCATCTCCGTTTCTACCTTACTCATATCGGAAATAGTGAGCAGCACGGTTCCCGGCTGGTTCATGGTGCCGATGACCGCTGTTTCACCCTGCTCAATGCGTCTGGAGGTGACCACACCATCCATTGGGGACAAAATTACTGTCTTTGAATGGTCAACCTTAGCCTGTTCCAGGCTTGCTGTGGCCTGTTCAACTCTCTTCAGGGCCGCCTGATAGTTACTTTCAAAGGTTGTAAGTGTTGTCTTTATGTTTTCAATTTCGGACTCTGATATGATGCCCGCTTTTCTGTTAGTTTCGGCGCGCTGGTAGTCCAGGCGAGCCTGTTCCATCCTTGCCTTTGCGGAGTCCAGGTCGGCCTGGCTCCCTCTCATTGCTGCGTCCAGACCCTCAACTGCTGCCTTGGTCCTGGAAGGGTCTATTTCCAGAAGAAATTGACCTTCTCTCACGATGTCACCCTCTTTTACCGTCAGTCTGGTAACCTGGCCGCTGATATTGGCGCTGAGGTCGGCTTTGCGGACAGCCTGTATTTTTCCGTTGGCGCTCACCTTGGAAACCAGATTTTCGCGGCCAACTTTTGAAACCACGACCATCGTGCCATTGTCTTTGCGAAAAGCCAGACCCATTATGATTAGAGTGACAATTGCTGCGCCGCCTATAATCCAAAACTTACGTTTCATACCGATCTGCTCCAAAAACCTGCTTTACACAGGACAAACAGTATTCGTTTAAATCCTGAATCAGTTTAGCGCAATATTATGGCGGTTCCATCTCAAAATCGCAAAACGCTATTTTGATACCAAAATGCAACTTGACATGACTGGTGCCCCCACCCGGACTTGAACCGGGACGCCATTACTGGCAACGGATTTTAAGTCCGCAGCGTCTGCCATTCCGCCATGGGGGCTCTTTTAATTAAGTTCATGGCCGCGCCGTGTATCAAAAAAACCGCAGGGCAGTTTTGTTTGGTGGTTGCAGCGCCTGACAGAATCAAGTTTAACCTATTCTCAAACACAAACTACATTTGTTTTCAGAGAGTGTTCAACAGGTAATGATTCAAGGTCAAACAAACCTCCAAAACACAAGGCGTTCTAGCTAAATATCATTACAAATGCAACACTCTCTGTTTTCAAATCATGGCCGTGTATTGCTTGTAGGCGAGCTTTGTCCACATTTTCAATACTTGCGGGTGCCTCTTTTGTGTCACCTTATTACCAAGATGCGATCTTTATATCGCATCTTGTATAAGTAGTTCTATTTTCTAACATTATTGTTACCTCATTTTCTCTTTTTTGCCTGCTAAATCAGGTAAAATTAACAGGTAGTTTCCTCACGACAGTGGGGTGTTTCATTTAATGACGAGGTATGAGTAGCTCATCCACACTGTTCCCCTTTTCTTAGGGGTGTTTCTTGCAGGCTGGCCAAAACAGCTGAGTTGAAACTTTCCTTCCCACGTTGGTGGGTTTTTGCACCACATAGAGCCGCTTCCCAGCGGCTCTATCTATATAGTGAGCAGTCAGGAATTGCTATTTTGACTGCGACTTGCTACAAACTTTAATACATGCCGGATTTGTTTTCCCCCACTCACCCCCTTCTGCGGGACCTGAATGAACAGCAAAAAGAGGCCGTCCAACACGCTAAAGGGCCGCTCCTGATTCTGGCTGGCGCTGGCTCTGGTAAGACCACCGTAATAACAAGGCGCATTGCCTGGCTCATTGAAGAAGTAGGTATCCCTCCAGGTTCAATTCTGGCAATGACATTCACCAATAAGGCTGCCGAAGAGATGCGTGAACGGGTTCAGCGTCTGGTCTCAGCGCCAGTTAAACAGATGTGGGTGAGTACATTTCACAGTTTTTGCACACGCGTGCTTAGGCATGATGGCGATAAAACGGCCGTTGGCAGAGAATTTGTGATTTTTGACCCCTCTGATCAAAAAAGCCTGATTAAGCAAGTGCTTGCCGAATTGAAGCTGACTGAAAAACAATTTCACCCCCGCAAAGTTCTTGAGTTCATCAGCGATTTCAAAAACCGCTGTCTGCTCCCTGAAGAAGCCAAAGAAGAGGCGCTGGATGCCTGGACGCGCAAAACCATTGATGCTTACGAGCTTTACCAAAAGGGTCTGAAAAACCACCGTGCTTGTGATTTTGACGACTTGCTGCTCTATACGGAGCGGCTTTTACGTGATGAGGCCATGCGGACTGTATATGGGCAAAAATTTCCATACATTCTTGTGGATGAATATCAGGATACAAACCGCGCCCAATACCTCTTAGTCCAGCACCTTGCGGGGGGACACCACAATCTGTGCGTAGTTGGGGACGAAGATCAATCAATATACGGGTGGCGCGGCGCTGATATCAGAAATATTCTTGATTTCAAAAGGGATTTTCCGGATACGCGGCAAATCAAACTGGAGCAAAACTACAGATCAACTCAAAAAATTCTGGATGCCGCCTCTACTGTCATAGCAAACAACAATCAACGCTTGGGAAAAACTCTTTGGACAGAACTGGGTGATGGTGAACGCATCACTTTCAGATTGCTGGATGAAGGGCGGCTTGAAGCTGACTGGGCGGTAAACCAGATTCAGGAAGAAATAGCCCGGTTTCCGGAAATCCGCATTGCTATTTTGTACAGGGCAAACTGGCAGTCCCGCCAAATTGAAGACGCACTGCGTGCGGTTAATATGCCCTATAAACTGGTCGGTGGAGTTAAATTCTACGAGCGCCAGGAAGTCAAAGACATTCTGGCCTACCTGCGGCTGATTTCAAATCCGTTTGATTTAGTGAGTTTCAGACGCGCTGTAAACAGCCCGAGCCGGGGCATTGGGCCTACAAGACTCCAAAAAATAGAATCTGCTATTCCTGAGGATGGCACACCTCTGGAAGGCGTTGAGCGCCTTTTGCGATCCGGCGAATTCAAAGGCCGAACACAGCGCGAAATGGTTAGTTTTTTAGACCTGCTTAAAAATGCGGCGGCGGAGTTAAACGCGCAGCCGCTTGGGGGACTGATCCGCTGGGTGCTTCAGGAGTCCGGTTATATTCAGTCGCTGGAAGATGAAGGCACTATGGAGGCCGAAGGAAGAATCCGCAACCTGGATGAATTTATTACAGCGGCTCTTGAAGCCGAAACTATTGGCCTTGGATTGGCTGAATTTTTAGACCGCATCACGCTGGCATCAGACGCTGATCAAGTGGAAAAAGACGCCAGGCTATCCTTAATGACTATTCATTGCGCCAAGGGGCTGGAGTTTCCCTCTGTTTACCTGGTTGGCCTTGAAGAAGACATATTTCCAAACCGCAATGCCAAAGAGACAGAAACAGGGCTGGAAGAAGAACGGCGACTTTTCTATGTCGCAATCACAAGGGCACAGCGCAAACTCAGCATCACGGCAGCTCGCCGCAGAAGGGTTATGGGACAGGAAATGCTGAGTATGCCAAGCCGCTTTTTGAGAGAGATTCCCGAAGACGCGCTGGAAAATCCAATACGCTGGGGGACTCAGATGTATCAATCCGGCCAGGGGGCCTGCAATGGGCAATATGGCTCACAGCGCGGCAGCGGCGGTGTCAGTGTTGCATCTGAATTGCAGCGCATCAGAAATTTCTTTGACCGCGCAAGATCGCAAATGAGCACAGAAGAGACACCGTCTCCTGTGAAAGAACCAAACAATGACCGCTCTCCGAATATTCCAAGCCCGCACGCAGAAAATTCCAGAAAAAATACACCATTGCCACAATTACCCAATGACGCTTGGGACAAGGGCACGCACGTACGCAGTCCCCGCTTTGGCAGAGGCGTGATAACAGGCGTAACCGGCAATGGGGATATGCTCACCTACACAATCAGGTTTGAATGTGGGGAAAAGCGGATTGTGGCCAGATTCGGGATGCTGGAAAAGGAAACAGAATGAACCTCGTCATGTCGCCAGAATTCATTCTGTCTGAAATGGCACATTTCACACGGAACTGCTATTAACTTATGAAACAGCAAACAAAACTTGGCGA
>JAIRRD010000183.1 GCA_031256155.1 Holophagales bacterium | reverse complement strand
ATATATCCCCGCCGCACTTGGGGCATGGGATTCCAAGCACTTCTTTTTTGACCGTTTTGCACTTTGGATAGTCTTCACAGCAGGTGAATTCACCGTAACGCCCATGTCGTTTGACAAAGCGCTTGCCACAGACGGGGCATTTTTCATTAGTTGGAACGTCTGGCGGAACAGGTATGCCCTTTGGGTCTGCTTTTACAATACCTTTGCACCTTGGGTAGCCCGGACAGGCCCAGAATGGCCCAAAGGGGCCTTTTCGCAAAACCATCGGCGTTGCGCCGCAATTTGGACATTCTGGAGCGTCTTCTGGTTCTTCCATTTTTTCTGGGTCCTCGGTATAGTCGCAGTCTGGATAGCGACTGCATCCGTAAAAAAGACCGTTTTTACCCATGCGTTTTAATAGTTGACTGCCACACTTGGAACAGTTTTTGTCCGCTGGAATACCTGCCTTAATGTTGGCCATTTCCGCACCAGCGCTTTTCAACGCTTTTTCAAATGGGACATAGAAATCGCGCATTGCTTTCAGGAAAGTGAGTTCGCCTTCTTCAATGCGATCCAGTTGTGTTTCCATACCGCTGGTGTACTTGGGGTTCATAAGGTCGCAGAAGCCCTGAATCAACAGGTCTGTGACAACCATTCCAAGTTCCGTAGGTTTGAATTTTCCTTCGTGCTTTTTGACATAATCGCGGTCTTGAATGGTGGCTATGATGCTGGCGTACGTGGATGGGCGTCCAATTCCATCGTCTTCCAGCTTTTTGACAAGTGACGCTTCGGAATAGCGTGGAGGGGGTGTGGTGAATTGCTGACTGGTTTCCAGCTTTTTGAGAATCAACGGAGCGCCAATGGTGAGCGGCGGCAATCCAACGTGTTCGTCCTCTTCGCTCTCGCTTGACGAGCCGTTTGCTGTATTTTCTTTTGTTTCTTCTTCATAATTTCTATAAACGGCAAGCCAGCCTGGGAATTTTTCTATCTCGCCCCTTGCTTCAAAAAGCGCTTCGTCTGCGTCCGGCAGCATTACGGCCGCTCCAACGACAGTTTCGTCAAACCTTGCTGCTTCCATTTGACTGGCAACGGCAGTGCGCCATATCAGAGAGTAAAGGCGGAATTGATCGCCGTCTAAACGTCCGCGAAGACTGTCTGGTGTTCTGGAAATGTCCGTTGGCCTTATAGCTTCGTGAGCGTCTTGTGCGCCGGCTTTACCTTTGTAAATGCGGTGCTTATCTGGTAAATATTTATTCCCGTACTGCTTTTGGATGTATTCCCTGATGGAAGTTATGGCTTCTGGAGCTAAACGCGGGGAATCGGTTCTCATGTATGTAATCAAACCAATGGGGCCTTCCCCAAAGTCTATACCTTCATACAGGCGCTGGGCTGTTTGCATGGTTCTGCTTACTGAAAACCTTAGCTTTGTAGCGGATTCCTGTTGCAAGCGCGCTGTGGTAAATGGGGCTGATGGATTACGGCGCTTGTCTTTTGTTTCCAGAGATGTCACTTTCCATTCGGCTTTTTCCAGATGTTTTCTTAGGTATTTGGCTTGGTGTTCGTCTTCAACTCTTCTGCGGGTTTCTTTATTGCCAAGCTGAAGCGCGGAGCCTCCAAGTTTTACCAGTTTCATCCAAAATGCCGGTGGTGCTTTGGCGTTAAATTGACCTTTTAGTACCCAATATTCAACCGGCTTAAATGCTTGAATTTCTTTTTCTCTGTCAACAATGAGACGTGCGGCTACGCTCTGAACCCGACCTGCGGAAAGTCCGCGCCGGACTTTATCCCAAAGAACCTGGCTGACTTTGTAGCCAACCAAACGATCCAGTACACGTCTGGCTCTCTGGGCATCCACAAGATTTTTGTCAATACTTGTTGGATTTGCCATAGCTTTGGCAATTCCGGCCGGAGTTATCTCGTTAAATCTAACCCGCTTGATTGTAATACCCTTTGGTGGTTTGGTGGCTTCGATAAGATGCCAACTGATTGCCTCACCTTCGCGGTCAGGGTCAGTGGCCAGTATCAATTCATCCGCTTTTTTAACTGCGGCTTTAAGCTCGGCAACCACCTTTGCTTTACTTGCCGGGATTTCATATTCTTCTTTAAACCCGTCTTCTATATCCACGCCGAGCTTTTTGGGTAAATCTCTGATGTGGCCCACGCTCGCCATCACTTTAAAACCTTTTCCAAGGTATTTGGTGATTGTTTTGGCTTTGCTGGGGCTTTCAACAATCACAAGACTTTTGTAAGCCGCGTCAGTCTTTGGTTCTTTTTTGTCCCCTTGTTTGGGTTTAACGCCGGATTTTGCACTCGCCACAGGTCAACTCCACAGGTATCCTTTTCTACATCGTTTCATAATATGCCAGATAGATAGTATCTAAAAAAATGATTTCAAGTCTTCTAAGACATCTTTTGCGTCGCGTGTAAATTTTGCGGCGCCCTCACGAAGTATGGCATTGGTTCCTTCGGAAAAAGTATCTTCGGGGGGGCCGGGAACAGCCCAAACGTCTTTTCCCAAATCCAATGCCAATTTTGCTGTTATGAGAGAGCCGGACTTGGCTCTGGCTTCAATAATCAAGACACCGCTTGACCAGGCCGCCATAAGTAAGTTTCTTTTTGGGAAATGCCATTTCAGCGGTTTGTCATCCGGTGGGAAACATGTAATGATACCGCCACCGGATTTAACTATGCGATCCATCAGCGGGGCGTTTTCTTTTGGATATGGATTTCTGAGGCCAGAGCCGATTATTCCCCATGTTGGGCCAACTTCCATTGCCCCAACGTGAGCGGCTGTATCAATACCCCTGGCCAGCCCTGAAATTACACCTATGCCGGATTCAGTCAGGTCGCGCGCCATGCGGAATGCTCTTTTGCGGCCTGTTTCGCTTGAAAGCCGACTCCCTACTACAGCCAGACAAGTGGACGCGGGCGGCAGTGTGCCACGTACCCACAAGGCAACCGGATAAGGCAGGCCCTCTTGCAGATGGGACGTATTAGAGTCACCCGGAAAAATCAGGGATGCCCCCAGATCGCTGGCCTCGTCTTGCAGGGTTTTAATTTTGTTGGAAATGGTTTCCATGCTCTTGGATTCATCAGGCGACAGGTCTGGTGATTTGTTTATGCGGTACTGCTCCCAGAGTTCAACTTTTCTGCTCTCTTTCCAATGAAGCGTTGCAAAAGCCAATGCCAGCAATTTAATGTCCATAGCAATCCTGTTTCAAATCTTGTGTCGGGTGAATAATAATTTTTGATTGAATTTTGCCGCAAAGTTGATAGACTGATTGTTCTTTGGCAAGCCTTGCCCGATTATGAGGTATCCCATGTCCCGTCAATGTGAAATTTGTGGAAAAAAGCCCCAGTTTGGTCATAACATTTCTCATGCACACAACGTAACAAACAGGCGTTGGCTACCTAATTTGCAGCAAGTGCGTGCTCTGGTTAATGGTACTCCAAAGCGCATTCGTGTTTGCACTTCATGTTTACAAGCTGGAAAAGTTAAAAAGAACGTGTAGCTTCAGCACACCGCAACCCACTTTTACAAGTTACATCAGGCATGTTCTTAGGGCTTGACACTGCCACGGAATGGGTTCACTTGGCGCTTGTGGATGGAAAATCCGCTTGGACGCGAAAAGTTTTGACCGGACCTGACAATAACGCATCGCGGGTTTTATTGCCCTTGGCGGATGAACTCCTGCAAGAAGCCGGAGCTGACAGAAAAGACCTAGATGGAATTGTTGCGTGTATTGGGCCGGGCGGCTTTACGAGTCTGCGCGTTGGAATTGCCACTGCTGAGGGCTTTGCCGTCATGGGGCTTCCGACATGGGGTTTTTCAGCGTTTGAATTGAGAGCGCTCTCAATATCGAATCAAATGCGGTACAAGGTTGTCTATTTGATTTTGGACGGACAGAGACGCGAAGCTTTTTTGCAGCCCTGGGATATTGAAAAACTGCACCCGGTTGAACCCGCTGTGAAAGTCCCTATATCTGAATTGGCTTCGGCTATTGGCAACCATGACTGGTGGACGCTGGAGCGCTTTTATCCCCATGTGATGCCCCATGTTGGTCACCCCCCCATTATTCTTGAAGACGAGGGAGGCGCGGCGCTGAATGCCCTGGTAGAACTATGCCGAATTTGTTCGAGTAGGCCAGTTGAAAACCCGTTGCTCCCCTTTTATCTGAGGGAAACTGATGCTGAAGTCAATTTTCCAGCCGCATCGGCTCATCTAAAAGATGAACACAGGCGTGGATTAGCCAGATGACAGCCATGCAGGTTTTCGCTTCGGGCTCTTTGCCGCCTGACTGGGTTGAGGCATTGGAATACCAGGAATTTGGCTCCTCGTGGGGAAAAATGGGCGAATTTGAAATTTTATGTCTTATGGATGAATGCGCTTTTGCCAGATGGCGGACGATCCCAAAATCTAGCGAAGCCGAATTGCTGCGGATAGCCGTAATTCAAACCCAAAGGCGATCTGGCGTTGCCAAACGTCTGATGAGTGAGTGTTTAAATTACCTTGCCGCTAATGGATACGTCTCATTGCACTTAGAAGTAAGGGCTTCCAACATTTCGGCTCAAAAATTGTACGAATCAATGGGCTGGCAACAAATAAGCCTTAGAAGAGCCTATTATAGCGATGGTGAAGACGCGTTTGCGTTTGTTTATAGCGGTTCAACTTGTTGTAGTTGAACTGCTATAAAGACAACATCTCCGATATTTTTTCAGCCATATCGTTGAAAATGCGGCACTGAGGGCTGTCGGGGCTGATGGCTGCTATGGGAGCACCTGTGTCGCTGGTGGTCCTGATTTGCATGTCTATGGGAATTTCGCCCAGAAAAGGCAGACTCATTGACTGCGCGGCTCTGCGAACACCACCACGGCCAAAGATCGGAGTTTCAACACCGCAATTCGGACAAATAAAGCTGGACATGTTTTCAACCACTCCAAGAATCGGCACTTCTACAGTGCGGAACATGGCAATGGCTTTTTTAGCGTCAAGGAAAGCAATGTCCTGAGGCGTGCTGACAATTATGGCACCTCCCACGTTCACGCTGTTGATCAGAGATATCTGTATGTCACCTGTGCCAGGAGGCAAATCTATTAAAAGAACATCCAAGTCGCCCCACTCCACTTCTGTCATAAACTGGTTCAACGCCTTGTTTAGCATTGGGCCGCGCCAAATAACCGGATGGTCTTCGTCTATCAGAAACCCCATTGACATCAGCTTTAGTCCATATTTTTCAATGGGCAGTATAGTTCCGCTCGGCGAAATCTGTGGGCTTCCTGTAGCGGCATCCACACCAAACATCATGCCGATACTAGGCCCATAGAGGTCTGCGTCCATCAGACCCACTTGATAGCCCTTTCTTGCCATGACGCAGGCAAGATTGGCGGCTATAGTACTCTTCCCCACGCCCCCCTTGCCGCTGCCAACAACAACTATATGTTTTACAGTCGGCAAGAGATTCTGTGTTTCAGCACTGACAGCGTTCGACACCCCCTCCCACTCAAAGGCCAGGTCAAGGCGCTCTACGTTTGATATGGCTAAAATCGCGGCTCCCAGTTGGTTTCGTATGACTGATTCCAACTCCTTGTATTTTTCTTGCAGTTTAATTGATATTTGAACCCGCCCTTCATTTAAGTCAATGGCTTTAATGGCTTTCATTGCCATCAAACTTGAATCGGAACCATGAATAATAGTGGTGTCAAGCGCCTTAAATATAGCTGCACGGCTGATTTTTTGAGACATTTGCCTCTCCATAAAATATTTTATCCTCCGCTGACAGGGGGCATTATTGCGATTTCATCGCCAGCGTAAAGGGTTTCACTGTCGTTTACAAATTTTTGGTTGACGGCTAGAAGCGCATCTTTCGGCAAGGCGGCGAAGCATGGCTGCTTCAATAACTCGCTGAGCGTTGGCGGGTCTGGGAGTAGCATTTCCGCTTCTGTAAAACCAAGCTGCTCTTTATAGCGGGCAAAAGCCAGAACTTTCAACTTCACCAAAAACTCCATGAATGACGAATCTCGCCGGAAGGGGCAATACCTGCTGGGCGGCTCCCGCTCGCCCCAAACTGGATGACCAGGTTGCCAAACCTCCACTCCATCTGGCCGCCCATTGTCGTTACTTCGCTTGTACGTGTATAGTTGCCTGTCACAGGTATGGTCTTGCCCATTAAGTTCAGGCTTTTGCCTATGAGTACGTCTGTTTCAAGGCTTCCAAGAGTCCTCGCCCGCAACGCAACGCTCACGCGATCAAGTCCCATCGTACGACGGATTTGTTCTTGTATCGGAAGCAACGCCAAGTTGACCAGGAGCCCGCTGGCGGCACCTGTCAACCCATTAGCGGTAGCGGTGGAGGTCAGACTGTTGTTATACGAATAATTACCTAGTACTGGGGCGATAGCAGGATTCAGCAAGAGCGAAATAACCTCATCCTGCTTCAGAGTAGGCGTAGAAGATGGCGCTATGTTGAGTGAATCCATCGAACCTTGAACATTCAAATTCACTCTGAAAGGCGAAATGTCAATTTGGCCTTGAATATTGATAACAGGGTTCATCAGAGTGGAGTCAAAGAAATCAATACTACCCTTTTCAACAATGATGTCGCCTGCTGGCAGAATATTTGTAATACGTCCCCCAGGGGCAAACTCTATACTTCCAAGCAGACCGGGATTGGCGAGTGTGCCGAGTATTTTAAATTTTTCAGACGGCATACCTTTAATTTTTATTAAATTGGTGTCAAAAATCCAAGGCTGCGTCAACTCTACATCTAAATTCAGATTTATAGCGTCTATGGGGTCATCAAATTCTATGTTTTGGAGATTAGGAACGCTCCCGATTAAGTTTTCCTGAATTATCTTTCCAAGACTTATCTCAGAGGCATATAGCATATTGGTAGCTTTTAATGCACCCTTAATTTCTCCTTTCCCGTCAGACGTGCTGTGGAACAAGGAGTTGAGACTGCCGTCAAGCTGAAAGCCCTCGGGCTTATAGTTATACTGAAAATTATCTAACTGGGTCTGTACTTGGTAACTCTCCACACCACTGTTATTCCAGACAATATCCCCAAACCCTGATAATTTTCCCCGCGCCATCCGCCCCTGTAAATTTTTAAGTGCTATATGTCTGCCTTCACAAATCAGGTCAAGATTCAAATTTTCAATACCGTACGGGAAATCGCCCCCGGGTTGCAAACGCCCACCCCTTATTTGCAAAACGCCATCCAGTCCCATGGTGTCCATCGGGCCGCGTAGCCTTAAATCCATGATCCCAACGCCAATGGGCGTAAAACCGGCAAGAAAATCGTCGCGGCTCCCACCAAAAACACCGGCCAGGACATCTCTGGTCTGCTCCAGGTCAGCGGTTCCTATAAAACCAAAATCGGCGGTTTTAGCATCGTCCAGCGAAAGCGTTCCATTTACGCGTAGGCGGGAAAGCGGTTCTGCGACTCCGTAATCAAGATTCCGGCTTCCCAAATCAAAGGCCAGCCTTATGCTTTCCGAATTACCATCCAGTGAACTAAGAATCTGCTGGCCGAATTCCAAACCGAAAGCGCTGCCGCTTAACGTGTCTATATCGGCCCGCCATGATAGGCCGCGATCGCTCAAACGTCCATTGGCTGTCAAATTCAGATTGAAATTATCAAGAGCGCCCTTTGTCAGCACTTTGGCAAGCCCCGCCGTGTCCGCAGTTTCAGGTGAAAACGCGATATTGAGCCTGCCGGTCAAGGCATTTCCGTTCTTGCGGGTATCCAATTCAATCAACGTATCATCGCTATAAAGAAAGTCCTGAAAACAAACAGTTCCCAGCACCAAACCATTTCCAACTTTTATATTGCCTGTAAGTCCTTCGAGTCGGTTATTACTGTCAATTTTGATTTGGCCTTCGCGCAGTATTACATTGCCTTCGGGAAGTACTATGGAACCGTAATTGGCAGCGTAAGAACCGTATAAGCCAACCTCAATTTGAGCCGATGCGAACGGCGTTTTTGTCATTCCAAGGATGTGGCTGTCCGCCAGGCCAGTGATTCGCCCATTCCAGGTTTCAGAGGCCAGATTCATATTAATATTGCCTTTAAGTCACAGTGGTCCTTTGGGGGTATCCAGA
>JAIRRD010000169.1 GCA_031256155.1 Holophagales bacterium | reverse complement strand
CGCGATCCTGTTCGCTGGCTAGGTTCAACAGGCGAACACCCTGGGCTGCCCTGCCTGTCTTTCTGACTTCGTCAATGGCAAATCTGATAATCATACCTTCCTGGCTTATCAGCAAACAGCCTTCGCCGGGCTTGACCAATACCGAACCGGTTACTAAACCGTTGCGTACGCCCGCGCGTATGTTGATGACGCCAGTGCCGCCGCGATTCTGCAAACGATAATCCTGTAAGAGACTTCGCTTGCCATAGCCCTTTTCGGTAACGGTCAACAACATGCCGTACTCGGCTGTGGCTTCATCAGCTTCTACGCCATCTGGCAAATCGGGCAAGGGGTCAATGACTTCCATGTCAACAATACGGTCACCCGCACCAAGCTTCATGCCGCGAACACCAGTGGCTGTGCGCCCCATGACTCGAACCCCTTCTTCGGAAAAACGTATGGCTTTTCCCTGTGCACTGACTAAAACGCACTGCTGCTGTCCCGTGGAGGTTCTGACAGCCACCAGGCTATTTTCTGTCTCAATATTCAGAGCTATGATGCCGTTAGACCTGATGTTTGCGTAAGCGGCAAGGCTTGTCTTTTTGATAGTTCCATCTGAAGTGGCAAATATCAAATTGTGTTCTTCGGGAAACTCCTTGAGCGCCATGAGTGTAACCACATTCTCGGAATCTTTCAGGCTGACTAGGTTTTTTATGTGCTTGCCGCGATTGGCTGCGCCGGATTCTGGAATGTCATAAACTTTAATTGCGTACACATAGCCCCTGTCTGTAAAAACCATTAATGTGTCATGCGCTTTTGTGAGGAATAACTGCTCGACAAAATCTTCATCCTTGGTCTTCATGCCAAGCCTGCCTTTGCCGCCGCGTTTCTGACGGCGATAGGCTGATAGTTCCGTTCGCTTGATATATCCGGCTTTAGAGAGTGTGACCAGCATTGGGTCGTCTGGAACAACATCCTCCATGCGAATTTCGCCACTGAAACCAACTATCTCTGTGCGGCGGGCGTTTCCAAACTGTTCAGACATAGCTTGAATTTCGTCCCGAATAACAGACATTAAGAGGGCGTCGTTTTTAAGGATTGCGTTGAGACGCGCTATTTCCGCTTCCACAGCGGCAAGTTCTTCCATTATCTTGTCGCGCTCTAATCCGGTCAGGCGCTGTAAGCGCATATCCAAAATTGCCTGGGCTTGTTTATCGCTCAAGCCAAATTTGGACATCAGACCGATCTTTGCTTCTTCGGGGGTCTTGGAGGCGCGGATTAATTTAATAACTGCATCTAGGTTATCCAAAGCTATCCTGAGTCCAAGCAGGATGTGGTGGCGGTCTTCTGCTTTGCGCAATTGGAACATGGTCCGCCGCGTCACAACTTCACGGCGGAAACCCAGAAATTCGCTCAGTACTTCTTTTAGGGTACAAATGCGGGGCTGACCGTTGACAATGCACAGCATTGTTATTGGAAAACTGCTCTGTAAATTGGTTTGCTGGTAGAGCTGATTCAGTACGATGTCGGAAGGTTCATTCTTTTTAAGTTCAACAACAAGCCGCATACCTTCGCGGTCACTTTCATCCCGCAGGTCGGAAATGCCTTCCAGTTTTTTGTCGCCAACCAGGTCGGCAATTTTCTCTATGAGATTTGCCTTGTTGACCTGATAGGGCAATTCAGTGAATATCAACTGCTCAATCTCGCCCTTGTTTTTTACACGAGTTGTCTCAACGTGAGATTTGGCCCTGACGATACATCGCCCGCGGCCTGTGCGATAGGCATCTATAACGCCTTCTGTGCCAAGCATAATGCCGCCGCCGGGGAAATCAGGCCCATGGACATGTTCCATCAGACCCGATAAATCAATTTCCTGGTTGTCAATGAGGGCTACCAGTGCTGCACAGCATTCTTTCAGATTGTGGGGCGGAATAGAGGTGGCCATGCCCACTGCTATACCCTGACTGCCGTTGATTAACAGATTAGGAACGCGGGCAGGCAATGCGAGCGGTTCTTCAAGACTGTCATCGTAGTTAGGGCCAAAGTCAACCGTATCTTGGTCTATATCTTCCATCATCATTGAGCCGAGGCGGCTCAAACGGGCTTCTGTATAGCGCATGGCCGCAGGACTATCGCCGTCAACGGAACCAAAATTCCCCTGTCCGTCTACCAGTACATGACGCATGGAAAAGGGCTGCGCCATTCGAACCATAGTGTCATAGATGGCGGCGTCGCCATGCGGATGGTATTTACCCATCACATCACCGACCGTACGTGCTGATTTCCTGTAAGCGCGGTTCCAGTCGTTGCCGGATTCTTTCATTGAGTACAGGACACGACGATGAACTGGTTTCAATCCATCCCGAACATCGGGTAACGCACGGCCGACTATGACGCTCATAGCGTAATCAAGGTACGATTTACGCATTTCTTTTTCAATCTCAATTGGTTCAATTCTTTGGGGTTTTAATGATTGTTCCACGTGGAACCTCAGAAAAAATCTCTATCAAAGCGCTTGTCGAAAGACAACTCCGCCTGGGCGCATTGGGTTGATAAACTTGGCTGTTCTGCAATTATACATCAAGGTTTTCCGCAAGTAGCGCGTTCTCTTCTATGAAGCGGCGCCTAGGTTCGACTGCGTCACCCATGAGTACTGTAAAAATTTCATCAGCTTCCACAACATCGTCAACACGAACCTGGAGTAATGTCCTACGTTCAGGATCCATTGTTGTCTCCCAGAGCTGTTCGGGATTCATCTCGCCTAATCCTTTGTATCTCTGTATTGAGACGCCACGCTTGCCTTCTTCCAAAACAGCGGTCAGCATCTCCTCTGGGTTGGAAAAGAACATCTCTTTTGCGGCCATTTTTGATGTAGTCTCTTCGCCATCTTCTGATGGTGCACCCTGTTTTGAAGCCGTGCGGCTTAACTTTAATGTTCCGCCGTTAAATGGAGCTAGCTCAGCGTGGAGGGCAGCCAATCTGCGGAATTCGCCCCAATGCGCGACTGATGCATCTATGCGCAGTGCGATGGGACGCGACATGTGCATACGAATTAGCCTGATTTGGTGAATTATGGTGACCGCCTCATCCCCATCAGTGCTATCAACACTCTCAACCTGGCAAGTCCCCATCTCAAGGTCAGTGAGGTGTTTTGCAAGGGTTTCTACGGATTCTCTGGAATTAAAACACCTTGGTTCCAAAAAATTGTCGGCCAGCATGGCATCTGTGAGTTCTCTCGCGTATCCGCGGCGTTCAAGCTTGGTATAGAGATGCTTTATTTCGCCCAGTTTTTTTAGCTTGGAAACCAGATCGTGTCCTGTGATTTTGTGCTTGTCTGGGAGTGTCAATACCCAGCCTTCCAGTGCGCGGTTGAACAGAAATTCTTCTAAACCGCGCTCATCTTTGAGATATTGTTCATGTTTGCCTTTCTTGACTTTGTACAGAGGAGGCTGGGCAATGTAGACATTGCCTCTCAACACGAGTTCAGGTGCCTGGCGGTAGAAAAAAGTCAATAGCAATGTGCGAATGTGGCTGCCATCTACATCAGCGTCTGTCATTAACACAACTTTGTGATAGCGCAGATTTTCTATTTTGAAATCTTCCTGCCCGATGCCGGTTCCCAGAGCCTGAATCAGTAAACGAAGTTCGTTGTGGCTGAGTATCTTATCAAAACGAGCTTTTTCAACGTTGAGTACTTTGCCTTTTAGAGGCAATATGGCCTGTGTTCGTCTGTCTCTGCCCTGTTTGGCGGAGCCACCAGCGGAATCTCCCTCAACCAGAAAAATTTCTGACAGTGCCGGGTCTTTTTCCTGACAATCGGCCAGCTTTCCGGGCAGTCCAGCGGATTCCAACGCGCCTTTGCGACGGGTCAATTCCCTTGCTTTGCGGGCGGCTTCCCTTGCCCTTGCGGCTTCAATGGCTTTTTCGAGAATTAACTTGGCTTCACGGGGATTTTCCTCGAAGAAATTATTCAAGCGTTCATAGACAACGGTTTGTACAATGCCTTTTACTTCAGAGGAAACTAGTTTGTCTTTTGTCTGGCTGCTGAATTTGGGGTCTGGTACTTTTACGGAAATGACAGCGGTCAAACCCTCTCGCACATCTTCACCGGAAAGAGTGACTTTATTGGACTTTAACAAATTGTTTTTTTCGGCGTACTGATTGATTACTCTGGTCATAGCTGCCCGAAATCCCTCTAAATGGGCACCACCATCGCGATTGCGTATGTTATTTGTGAAACAAAAGAGTGTTTCCTGATAGGAGTCATTCCATTGCAGACTGACTTCAACGCCCACTTCCTGACGTGTATCACTGATATGAATCGGAGGTTTGTGCAGGGGCGTTTTGTTGCGGTTCAGATGTTCTACAAAGGCATCAATTCCACCTGCACTTAAGAAATCGTTGCTTTCACCAGTGCGTTCGTCTGTAACAACAATGTGGACGCCTTTGTTTAAATAGCTTAGCTCGCGAAGCCGCTGTGTTAATACATCAAAATTGAAATCTCGTTTTTCATTAAAAATTTCGGAGTCGGGCAAAAATCTTACTATGGTTCCGCGCTTTGTGGCTGCCCCCGTAACAGCCAGCGGTGCATCGGCTCTTCCGCGTGTGAAAGTCAGAGAATGTTCTTTCCCGTCCCGCCATATAGTGAGCCACAGTTTTTCTGAAAGCGCATTTACGCAGGAAACGCCTACTCCGTGTAAACCACCTGAAATTTTATATGAATTGTCATCAAATTTACCCCCGGCGTGAAGAACGGTCATGATGACTTCAGCGGCGCTGCGGCCTTCTTCTTTGTGTATGTCTGTGGGGATACCACGCCCATTGTCTTCAACAGAACATGTTCCATCATTGTGAAGAATTACATTAATTCTTGTGCAATATCCGGCAAGTGCTTCGTCAACGGCATTATCAACAACTTCAAAAACCATGTGATGCAGACCACTGCCATCATCTGTGTCCCCAATGTACATTCCAGGCCGCTTCCGCACTGCCTCAAGGTCTTTTAATACGGTAATATTATTGGCTGTATAATCTGTAGAGTTCGCTGGTGTGCTAATGGATTGGGTTACTGCTTCAGACATTAATTCTCACAATTTCTTAATCTGTAGTTTTTAAAAATCTAATTTTGACTAGAAAACTTAACTGGCATGAGTATGTACTTGAAAGTCATGTCCTCAAGACTGGGACTCATGAAAATACCCTGTCCGACATCGTCCTTGAATTGGTAGATAACCTCACTGCCTGGAAGTTTATCCAAAAGCTCGGTGAGATAATCAATATTAAAAGCTAATTCCAACGGCTGTTCCTCACCACTGAAGTTCAGGTTACCTTGATTGACTCCCTCGTCTGGATGTTGAAAGAGAACTCTCAAGTTTGGAAATTCAAAAAACAGACGCACATTCTTGTTGTAATCGTCTTTTTTTAGGCCAACAACTTTGAGTGTTTTGATAAAGTCTTCTCTGTCAATAATTACTTTGCGAGGCAGTTCTGATGGTAGAACTTTCTCATATGTTGGATAATTTGCCGTGACCCTACGAGTGCTGAATTTTAAGTTTGGCTGGTTCAAAAACACGCTACGATCATCCCAGGACAATTCTAATGGATCATCGTCATCAAAGGAGTTAGGAATAATGTCCATGGCGCGTTTGGGCACTATGAGTCTTGCTTCTGTGCTTAAATCTGTTTCACATAGAAATTCAACTACAGCTAGTCTAAAACCATCTGTTGATACAACTCTTACATACTTTCCTGTTAAGTGTAATAATACACCGGACAACGCTGGTTTAGTTGCGTCTCTGCTTATCGCTATAGAACCGAGTTGTATAGCTTTCTTGAACAATATCATAGGTAACTTAACAGATGGCATGGATGCATTAGGTTTTGGAAGCTCAGGAAATCCTTCCGGCGGCTGAAGATTGTGTTCTGAGTTGAAACCTTTGGCCCTGATCCATACACGGTTTCCATCACTGGGCCATTCCAGTGTAAGTATTCCATCAGGATAAATGTGAACTGTCTCAACAAATTTTTTACCTGGTATGGCTACGGACTTAGAACCTGAACCCTCTATAGGAAGAACAGCTTCAAATGCTAATTCCATGTCAGTGGTTCTCAGTGTCATTTCCTGATTGGATATTTCCATAAGGATGTGCTGAAGAATGGGAAGAGTAACCCTCTTTTCCAACGCATGTTTTAGGACACCCAATGTCTTATCAAGACGTTCTCTTGAGACTTGTACTTGAAAGTTCATGTATCACCTGATGATTATGATATGACGAAAATGCTGCGGATTAGTACCACAAGCCCTTATGATACCTAGAAAAATGGTGTTCAGCAAGCTGTTGATTTATGGAGTTTTGTTGTTGAAAAACGAGAGTATGGAATCAAATGGCGGACATTTCAGCGGACACATAAACTTTGCTTTTGTGGAAATCTGTGGATTTCTATTTGTTTTGTATGTTTTTCAAGAAATGCTGTTTAGAAGTCCATGGATATCTCTGTTGAAATCGGTATTTTTCTGCATTCTAGTTTTGACAGATGATATGGCATTTATTACAGTACTGTGGTGCATATTACCGAAAATGTTACCGATTTCTTCATAAGAGGCTGATGTTAGTTCCCTAGCTAGGTACATTGCCACTTGTCTTGGTATCAGAATTTCTTGACGTCTGGATTTCTTTTTTATGAGGTCGCTAAATGGAATTCCGAATTTTTCTGCGGTGATTTTACAAATGCGCTCAAGAGAAACAGAAGCTACTGGGTCTTCCCCTGTCATGCCTCTGTAAGCTTCCTGCGCTATATCAAGTGTGACGTCTTTAGCTAAAAAGCTCGCCTGAAATATTACCCTTGTGAGTAGTCCCTCAAGGTCCCGAACGCTGGCCTTTGCTTTATTGGCAATAAAAGATAATACATCACTTGGCACAGGTGGATAGTTGCTGAAGATGGAATCTTCCAGCTTTTTCTTCAGTATCGCTAGTCTGGTCTCAAAGTCTGGAGGCTGAATATCAACTGTCAGGCCCCACTTGCACCTTGTTACAAGGCGATCATGAAGTCCCTCCAAACGATCAGGCGGATTATCTGAGGTAATGACGATTTGCTTTCCATGCTGAAGTAGGTGCTCAATTATGTAGAAGATTTCTTCTTGCGTTCGTTCAAATGTGCGCAAAACCTGTACATCATCCAGGAGCAATATATCATTTGATTGATATTTGCGCCGCAAAGGCTCTGTATCTCTTAAACGTATCGCGCCGGTAACTTCATGAAAAAACTTATCCACTTTGAGATATGCCAGCCGTGTTTGTGCGTTGCGAGCTATTAATCCTTTACCAATACCAATCATTAAATGAGTTTTGCCAAGCCCGCTGCCACCGTAAATAAAGAGTGGATTCATATTATATGAGGAATTTGCGTGACCATGGTTTTCCACGATAGCATTTGCAGCAGAAAAGGCCAACTGGCAGTTTGGACCAACAACGAAACTATCAAGTGTGAAACGGTCGAATCCCTGCGGGAGAGAAAATGAATCGCTTGCAGAACCGGATTGTCCTACTGGAAGGGATGTTTTGGCAACAGGCTTGCTTTTCGGGTTCAGTTTGACATCATCAGTAGTAAAGACAAGTCTCAAATGAGATAGATCTGTGCGAACGAGCGCATCATGAAAATCTTCAGCCAATTGCTGCTCAATCCACATTTTGACTGAAGCGGATGGGGTTTGAATCCAAAGAGTCGTGCCGTCATATGCGGCGGGAACACAAGGCAGAACCCAGTCGCGATAAGTGCGGTCCGGCAGCCGTTGCACTAGGCTTTGGCACACTAAATCCCAAAATTGTTGCGCTTCATGCTGAATCATACAAAAAACAGCCTCAATGAAAATCAGATTTTATATCTATTCTCGCTTGTATGGCTCGTTTAACGGCAGACAAAGCCCACCTACAAGCAATATACAATCAGGATTTGCACGCAAATCCTGACATAGCGATTCAACTACAATAAGTTGAACCGCTATATTATAGCAGTTTCATCTAGAAATTGCTGGATGCAATTTTGAGATGAGCTTACCCTGCTCTCAAATTTATTAAAATATTGGCATTTTCGCTTGCATGGCTTATTTAACGGCAAGCAAAGACCAATACGCAGTCAGGATTTGTTTGCAAATCCTGACATAGCAGTTCAACCACAATAAGCTGAACTGCTATAAAATATCTTTTTCGATTGACAGTTTACTATTTAGTATTTTTAGTTGAAAATTAAGCTGTTGCAAGATAGAATCACAGATTCGCCCTTTCCGTGAGGAAAGTTTGAAAGGATTTCAAAATGAAGCGCACGTTCCAGCCAAATAATCGTCGCCGCGCTAAGACACATGGCTTTTTGAGCCGCATGAAGACAAAAAGCGGGCGTTTAGTCCTAAAAAGACGCCGTGCCAAGGGTCGGCACGTAATAGCGCTATAATTAGCCATGCGAATTGCCGGGCGTTTTTGTGTTGTCCGGCGTAAGGATCGCGTTATTCCAAGCTTCCACCCTCAAACACTGTCTCCGCGGGGCAGTTCTTTGGACATACGAGTCCTTCCTTGGGATAAAAGTAAAATGCCCCTTCTTCTAGTAAGTGCCTCACGCAAAACGGGTGCTGCTACAGACAGGAATAAGTTTCGCCGCAGAGTTCGCATGGCTTTTTTGGCAGTTTTGCGCGAGCTTCCTGCCCTTTTGGGCGTCAGCTTTGTTTTATGGATTCGGCCCGCTCGCGGAAATTTTAAAGGATGTCTGATTGATTACCAGGATATCGAAAAACAGCTTAAATCATCTCTTAGCAATTTGAGGCGCGCATGAGTGATAAAAGAAATCTCATTGTCTTCGTATTGGCCAGCATGCTACTGCTCTTTGCCTATTCTTGGCTGACGAAAAAAAACATGCAACCACCGGAACTCACCCCAGCTGTTATGAATCCAATGACCACAGAGACTACTAAATCGGAATCACAGCCTGACTTAAACTCCATAAAACCTCTTGTAACCCAACAGACAAGATCAGAAGAAACAAATTCCTCATTGCAAATAGATACTGCATCTATTGACAGGCAAGCGAAATTTGCCATCAGCAACGATTATTTGGAATTGACCTGGCGGCAGTATGACGGTGCCTTGGTTCAAGCAACTTGGAAACAATACAGCACAGATTTCTTTCCCAAAGAAACTAAAGACGCTGACGGCAAATTTGATTCTACGGAATTTGTGGGTATTGGCGGTGTAATCAACACAGTATTCACGGACACACCGGAAGTTACTGAGGAAGCAAATGGAAAGACAATAACTTTCTCCAATAACGCAGGCGACCGACTGACTTACTATTTGCCTGACGATGGATTCATACTGGATGTGAATTGGCACTCTTCCAGCAATCAAAGCCTATATTTAATTCATAGTCTTAACGATATTCCCCAGCTCGTTGATCCGATGAGTGGCAACTTGTATCCCGCAAGTCCATTTAAAGGATTGGAAAACGGGAGACTTTTTACAATGGAGGACAAAAAAATACATACCGTTACTTGGGACAGTATTTTGACAGATCCGTGGTTCAAGTTTTTGGGGCGCAAACGTAAAGAACTGCCGCCCACAGCCTCACGCCTGGGTTTAGATGCAGGTCTGCAAAATGCAAAAGGACAGACTGCTCACTATTTTGCGGCTATTTGGGATTCAACTCAAACACCGCAGATAGACAAAGCTTGGCATCCTGGTTATCACGCGATTCCGGACACAGATGGCAATGCTGTGGCTAGGTTATACCTTGGTCCCAAACAGGCTGAACACCTTGCTGCTTTCCACCCTGCGGGGCAGCCGGAAAAAGGAAAGCCATTCCAACAGGTGATGGACTTCGGATTCTTTGGTTTGATTGCCAAATTTTTGTTTGTAATATTGCGGTACATACAAAAATTCATTCCCAACTGGGGCTGGGCCATTACAGTCTTTAGTCTGCTGGTTCGACTGTCGCTGTGGTCATTGAATACCAAAACAACAACGGGAATGTTGCGCCAAAAGGATTTGGAGCCTTATCAGAAAAAAATTCAGGCCAAATATCAAAAATTTGGCAATGACATGGCAAAAAAGCAGGAAATGCAGCGCGAGTTGATGGCCTTTTATAAAAAGAACGGTCACAACCCAATGGGCAGTTGTCTGCCAATACTCATTCAAATGCCTGTTTTCATGGCTCTATGGTCTATGCTTCAAAATGTTTTTGAACTGCGTCACGCGCCCTGGATTTTTTGGATGAAAGACCTTTCAGCCTCAGACCCGTATTTTATTTTACCGGCACTAATGGTGGGTACTATGATTATTCAACAGGCCATCACTCCCCCAATGGGTGACCCGCAGCAACGAAAAATGATGATGGTTCTCATGCCGGTGATGATGGGTTTTTTCTTTGCTTACACACCTTCAGGCCTGACGCTCTATTACCTGATGTTCAATATTGTTGGTATGGGACAAACCTGGTGGCTGATGCGAAACTACAAACCACAACCGGTTGTTATCTGAGGTACACATGCGCCACGCCATACCTATGGAGGCAACACTTGAGTTAGTCAAAAAATGGTGCGGCTATCTTGGGTTTGATATCAAGGTCGGGTTTGAGGGATCCGGCAACGAACTCTTATTTCCCAATCGAATGTCGCTGGTTGGCCCGGACGCTCTGCATCTGCTTTCCGACAAATCTCAGCCCCTGGAGGCACTCCAGTTCTTACTGCATGAGGCTCAAGGGGAAAGAGAAAGTTCCAAACTGGTTTATTTGGATGTTCAAGGCTCCAGGCTCTTCCGTATGCGCGAAATGGTGGCTATGGCGGAGATAGCCGCCAAAAAAGCCAGAGAAACGGGCAGTTATGCTTTCGTTTCCCTCACATCCAAAGAGCGCCGCTGGATACACCTGACCATTGGTAAGGAAAGCGATTTAGAGACACACAGCGAGGGCTTTGGGGCACACAAAAGCCTGAAAGTGTGCCGTAAAACCTGAAGAAAACAATGGAGCCGATTTGTGCCCCCGCAACGCCATTGTTTCCATCGGCAGTGGCCATTGTCAGAGTATCTGGCGATGCTCTTGCCCAAGTACTAAAACCACTTGTTGAATTGCCAAAACCAAGAATAGCTGCCCTGCGGTGCCTGAAATGGTCTGGGTATTCAGAACAGGCATTGGTGGTGTATTTTCCTGCCCCCAATT
>JAIRRD010000147.1 GCA_031256155.1 Holophagales bacterium | reverse complement strand
AGCGTTTAGGATCGTCGGGGATGATTTCGTTAAGCACATCGTCCAAGCGGTCGATTGGGTTGTAACATTCAATAAGGGGGGTCTCTTCGAGGTTGTTTTGCGGGATGAAACCGATTAGCTTGCGAATCAGTTGCAACCCGTCATCTTCGTTATCAACGGCAAAGTGTGCTACTCCCGATTTAGAGGCATGCACGCTGGCGCCCCCCAGTTCTTCCTGAGTTACCTCTTCGCCGGTAACGGTTCTTACTACTTTGGGGCCGGTAAGGAACATGTAGCTGGTTCCGCGTGACATCATCACAAAATCGGTGATTGCAGGACTATAGACCGCACCACCCGCACATGGGCCAAGAATCAGGCTTATCTGGGGAACAACGCCGCTTGTGAGGACGTTTTTAAGGAAAATGTCGGAATATCCCGCCAGCGCATCAACGCCTTCCTGAATACGCGCACCACCGGAATCATTCAGTCCAATAATCGGAGCCCCTACCCTGACGGCTAAATCCATGATTTTACATATCTTCTCAGCATACGCTTTGGAAAGGCTGCCGCCAAAAACCGTGAAATCCTGACTGAAAACAAAAACCAAACGCCCATGTACAGTGCCATAGCCGGTAATAACACCATCAGTCAGCGGCTGATCTTTTTCCATACCAAAATCTGTACAGCGGTGAGTTACAAAAGTATCAAATTCCTCAAAACTACCCTCATCCAACAGCTTTTCTATACGCTCACGCGCCGTGAATTTGCCCTGTTCATGTTGCTTGTTGATTCGCTTTTCACCACCAACTTTGTAAGCCCTCTCTCTCAAATCAGCCAAATCAAGCAACTTGCGTTCCATGTCCACTTTTACCTCCAAGGCTATTGGATTCAAACTCACAATTAATTTAAAGCAAAAATATTGTGTGAACAATCAAAAAATGCTCTGATTTAACGTTTTTTTGTTTCCATGACAATTTTAAAAGAGCCACTAGATCCGAAAGGCATAATAGTCCAGCCAGGGGCCAGATACAAAATCCAACCCGGGCCTGAAAGTGGTCTTGCATTTGTATCTGCTGGCGCAACAACCCTGGCTTCCGACCAGTCCTGAGAGCGCAAACTGCCTTCAGAAGCTTCTAGTCTGCCCCAATCCCCAAGGTAAATAGCTGTTGCGTGATAGACCCCAACATCCTCAATATCCTCAGTATTGACCGGATTAAATTGGATTCTAAAACCTTGCGGAATTACAAGCGTGGGACCGTCCAAATAAAATTCAATGATTTCAATCAAATGTTTATTTCTCTTGCGCTCCAGCGCCACCTCACGGATACGCAGTTCCGCCCCTCCCAGTCTGGTAGCGGCGGCGTCAGCATCCACTTTGCCCTGTGTGAAAATTTTATAGGCTTCCTGGAGCAATATAGAAATATCAGTATCCTGATCAACCCCCATCGTCCATCCGGGCAATTTATCATCCAGCAGCAACCCATATGCAGGTCCACTCGTATAGGCAAAACTCCGCGCAAAGGGATACGAAGCCTTTTTTAAGTCTTTAATAACAAATTCTTTTGCCCTGGTAGCCCTGATTCCGGTGTACTCAGCCAATCCCTCGCCCAATTCCAGGCATTTTTCCTCATTGGCCGCTTGCGGAAACAAATTCTGTCTGTAGCGTCTGCAAGCGATTGCCGCAGCTATCCATGATTGGCGCTCTTTCCCATCCACAGCCGTCTCCAGCGCTTTGGCCAGCGCCCGCCATTCCAGTTGGAGCCAGTATCTGCCATCCAGTGTATCCAGATGCGCGTTAAAACCATCCGGTACATTCAGATTCAAGTCCCCCTGAATACGATGCCAGGATTCATGTATAAGCAAGATGCGGCGTTCTTTCTCATCAGATGGAAGCGGTAAAAGAAGCATTATCCAAGTCTTCCCCCCCCACCTCACGACAGTATTGGCCACAACCTCGCTCTCGGGATAAACGCCCGTATAAATACCACCCTGTTTTTTAAGAAAACCATCTCCATCAGCTTCAGAAGCCCAAACACGCCTTGTTTTTGGCTCAACAATCAACAGCGGACCAGACAAACTGCGCCCCCAAGTCCGCCCGCCTTCTTCTATCCAGAATCTCTTAGCTTCCTGTATAGCCTGCCGCGGCGTAATATCCGATATTTGCGCGAACTGTGCCCATAAAAAAAATACTGACATCAGCGGCATAAAGTACCTTTATAGTTGGCTCAAGAAAAATTATAGCTGTTCAACTTCTAATAAATTGAAGTGCTATAAACTCATTTTACATGAAATTGCTACAAAAAAAGTTCAAGTCCATAATTGGTTCTTTGTACTCGCGGCTGGATCCCAGGTCTATTTCAAACCCAAGGAACCAGTCGTTGTTGGAATCTTCGTCCACCAACATCTGCTGAACCATTAGTATGTCTTTATTATCAAGGTTTATTCTGGAGTATGTGTGTCGCAGGTTCCGTCCTTCGGGGTTAAGTAGGGGACCTCTGTGGTCTTTTAGATACTGTATCATAAGCTCTTCCAGACGCTCTGATGTCCATGGCGTTCCTTCCGCATCCACAGGATCGCGACGGGCAAAGGCATCCAGGGTTTCGATGGCCTCTTCCCAATTACCGCCTGCCAAACAGGCCAAAAATGTGAAAATTCTGGCTCTGACGCTGGCGAGGAATTTGGAGGTATCTATGGTCAAATCCTGTGGTTTCAGTATTGGCTCCCTGCTTTCTGTGGGCTGGTAATCGGGATTCTGCATTTTTTCCCAGGCATCCATGAGACTGGAGTCAACAGCTCTGAGCATGGCTTGCAGATAGCCCTCCAATTCTATGACCTCGTCTGTCTTGGCTGAATCGGGAACTGTGCGGGCAAGAACTTTGTACGTGCCATTCAAATGGCGAAGCAGGAGACCCTCGCAGCGCCGCAGGTCGTATAATCGCACGTAATCCGCAAAGGTTGTCCATGTCTCAAACATTTCTCTGGCAACAGACTTGGGGCGGATGTTCTCTTGTCCAACCCAGGGATGTCTATCTGAAAATTCGTTGAAAGTGCTATAAATAAAATCCCGCAGAGGTTTTGGGTACTCCAGTTTGGATAGTTCTTCCACGCGCTGGTCATACTCCATGCCCTCTGCCTTGAGTTCAGCCAGCCGCTTGGCTTTCAGGCGATCCAACTGTTTTTTTAATATTGTGTCAGGGTTTTCCAATATGGATTCCACCAGTGTCAGCAAGTCGAGCGCATATGTCTCTGAATCTCTGTCAATCAAAAGTAAAGTCTCTATGAGATACAGGCTGATGGTCTGATCCATGCTGAAGTCGTCCTGGAGTTCCACATTTACATTCAGTTTGCGCCCCGCACCGGAAAATTCAACTATTTTACGGTTCAGTAGCGCACGGAACAACTGCCATCCCCGGTGTCTGTGAATTGCTTTGTCTCTGTCCGTCTCATGGCTCTTACTGATGAGTTCACGCATGGCGGCACAGCCATCGGCATTTCTCGAAAGTACATTCAAAAGCATTCCGTGACTGACTTTGAAACGGCTTTGAAGCTGCTCCGGTGAGGCGTTGATCAGCCTGTTAAAAGTCTGCTCGTCCCAGTGGACATAGCCACGCTCCGGCGGCTGGCGCTTTACAAATTTCTTTCCACCGCCAGCGGTTTTTGCCGCCAGTTTGAGATTTTCTATAACGTGTTCAGGTGCCTGGGCTACCACAAAACCCAAATCATCAAAACCCTTGCGGCCCGCACGGCCTGCGATTTGATGAAAATCTCTGGCGGATAAAATCGCTGTTTTTTCGCCGTTATACTTACACAATTTAGTAAAAAGCACTGTGCGAATTGGCACGTTGATGCCGACCCCAAGTGTGTCTGTACCACAAATTATCTTTAAAAGGCCCTTTTGGGCAAGCTGTTCGACCAATATCCTGTACTTGGGGAGCAATCCAGCATGATGTACGCCTATGCCTTGGCGTAAAAAACGCTTCAATTCCGGGCCATATGGGCTACTGAACTTGCATGTATCAATCTCGCCTGCGATTGCTGCCTTTTCGTCACGACTGCACAGATTGAGACTGGTGAAGTCCTGGGCGCTGTCCGCAGCGTCGTTTTGCGTGAAATGCACTACATAAATTGGCGCTTTTCCGTCCTGTACCAATTTTTCCAGTGTCAGAGGCAGGGGTGTCTCAACATAAGTAAACGTCAGTGGAACGGGGCGGTCAGAGGATTTTATCGTTTTGGAGGGCCTTTTGGTCAGATTCTCCAACTCTTGCTCGAAAAAAGCTGTGTCTCCAAGAGTAGCTGACATCAACAAAAAACGGCTGTGTTTAAGGATTAAAAGCGGTATCTGCCAGGCAACGCCGCGTTCACGGTCTGCATAGTAATGAAACTCATCCATTACAATGTCCTGTACCAGGGCAAACTCGCCATCCTTGAGAGCAATATTGCTGAGTATTTCGGCTGTGCAGCAGAGGATTGGGGCATCTCTGTTTACTGTGGCATCGCCTGTACTCAATCCGACATTCTGTGGACCAAATTCTTTGCAAAGCGCCATCCATTTTTCATTCACCAATGCCTTGATTGGACATGTATAAACTGATCTGCGGCCCAGAGTCAGGCTTTGAAAGTGCAGTGCCATCGCCACCAATGATTTGCCCGAGCCTGTGGGCGTGTTTAGAATTACGTTTTTGCCATCAAACAGTTCTAAAATAGCTTCTTCCTGCGCGGGATAGAGCGACAGTCCGCGGCAATCCACATATTCCAGGAACCGCCCCAATAGCGCGGCACTGCTGAAATCACCATCGCGCGGGAGCAGGTCATACAGAGAATGAGACATCAAACAGATTCTAATTGCATACCCATTGCTTCCAGCATCTTGTGATCCTGCGAGTTGCCTGGATTGGGCGTGATAAGAAGTTTTTCGCCTGCAAATATGCTGTTTGCTCCTGCGAGAAAAGCCAGCGCTTGCATTTCAATACTCATACTGACGCGCCCGGCGCTGAGACGGATGCGGCTCTTTGGGAAGAGTATCCGTGCTGTGGCTATCATACGAATAAATTCCAGCGGCGGCGGCGGCTCTATGCCCTCAAGGGGTGTGCCTGAAACAGAAACTAACTGATTGATGGGTATGCTTTCAGGCAACGGATCCATCAGTGTCAATTCGTGTAAAAAGTGAATACGATCTTCAGTTTTTTCTCCCATTCCAACGATGCCGCCGCAACATACTTCCAGACCGGCGGCTCTTACAGCGCGTATTGTCCGCAGTCTCTGTTCGAAGGTATGAGTTGAAATAATGGTATCATAAAAAGCCCTGCTGGTGTCAATGTTGTGGTTGTACACAGTGCATCCGGCAGCTTTGAGGCGCTTTGCCTGTTCTTCATTCAACATCCCGAGAGTCACGCAGACTTCCAATCCCAAAACGGCAACATCCCTTACTATGTCCAGAACCTGGTCAAATTCTTCTCCATCACGGACTTCTTTCCAGGAAGCTCCCATACAATACCTCGTGGAGCCGTTTGCTTTCGCCCGTCTGGCTCCCTCAGCCACTCTCTCGCGTTCCTTCAGCGGCTCCGGTTTTACGCCCGTATTGTATCTGGCAGCTTGGGGACAATAGGCACAATCCTCTGGACAAGCACCGGTTTTGATTGAATCCAATGTACAAAACTGAATCTGATTTTGATTCCAATGCTCCCTATGCACAGTCGCGGCCCTGTACATCAGGTCTGGAAACGGCATGTCATGAACAGCTCTGATTTCTTGTAACTCTGACATTCAATACTCGTTCATTTTTCACCGGAATCTTCCAAAGCGCCCTTTATTCCCGCCAGTTCATCATTTGGCAGACGCCACATCCAACGACCTGTAGCCCGGTCAAAAATATCAAAGCAGCACAGCCAGTTGAGCAAACCGGCAATCATTACATAACTTGCCCCATATTCCTGGGTCAAATTGCGCACCGGTTCACTACCCACGCCTCCAAAAAATGCTGCAAACAGGGCATATACAGGCCCTATACCAGCCGTGGCTATAGCCCCCAGTGTGGGCAGCCATTCAAATGGGTCTGTTTTGGGTGTGAACACGCCGCATTTGATGTCAATAGACATTCCGAATTTCATTTGCAGGAAACCCAGAAACAAAAATAAGTACCACACGCAAAAAAGGATGCGTGCTCTGGTCTTTTGGCCGATTGCCCAATAACCCAAACCAGGTTGCAATAAATTGAACAGAATCGGTTTCCATACCGCTTTCAAAGCGGCTATGCGCCGCAGAGGTATTGTTGGCTTTGTGATTACAGGTGTTTCAAACATGCTTTAAGAATAGCCCTGGTATGTTGTTTTTGAAAGAAATATATTTGAGGCATAGTGGTTTAACTACAATAAGTTAAACCACTCATGAGCGAGCAATACAAGTAAAAATGGCTATACAGAGCAATTTGGCTTTGAAGAAAGATACTGTAAATACCTCAAATTACTCTCCAAGTTGCCCAATCGTCCGCCGCCCCGTTCCAGCAACACCGTTCAGGTCATCGCCGAGGTCTTTACGTGCTTCAG
>JAIRRD010000131.1 GCA_031256155.1 Holophagales bacterium | reverse complement strand
GGAAGTTGGAACTTGGATGAAATTGAGCATTATCTAGGGAGGACGAGCCTTAAGGGCTCTCTCTTTTTTTTGGTTTTCTCACTTTCGATAATGTATATTATGTAACCTAAAATACTGATTCTTTTTTTTACCTTCGTTTGTTGGCTTTATTTTGGTATGACTCACCAACCAACTTTGTAAGTGGGTCTGTTAGATCTCAGATTACTCTGGCAGCCAACAAGTCGTGTATGTGTAGTACGCCAATGGGTTTAAATTTGTCGTTAATCACCAGGAAGGTGATTTTTTTTGTTTCCATTATTTTAGCCGCCTCAATGGCTTGAATATCGGAATCAATTACGGTTGGTTCCGATGTCATAATTTGACTCGCTCTGAGTTCTAATGGATTTTGACCAATAGATTCAGCGCGTTCCAGCGCGCGCCTGATATCCCCGTCGCTTATTACTCCAGCAATTTTTTCTGATTTCACCACAGTTGTCATTCCAAGTTTACCAGCGGTCATTGCCGCTAGTATCTGTATTAAATTGTTATCTGGTGACACTTGTGGAAAATCTGAATGCATTAAGTCTTTTGTTTTAATTAATTTAACACCCAAACTTCCACCAGGATGATTTTTAGCAAAACTATCAATGGTAAAATCAGAGGATACCATTCTTTCGGCTGCAAGCAGGTCGCCCCAAATTACTTGCATGGTTGTGCTTGCCATAGGCGCAAAATTTAGCGGACAACCTTCCCCGTTTGGGAGTTCATAAGAAAACACCCATTTGGCCGCTTGGGCAAGCCGACTTTTTGGATTTGAAGTTATGCACGCAATAGGTATTCCTTCCCGCATCAATCCGGGAAGAATCCGCAAGATTTCCTCACTCTCGCCACTATTACTGAGTAACAATGCTATGTCGTCTTCTGTCACCATCCCCAAATCCCCATGAAGCGCGTCTACCGGATGAAGGAAGAAGCTGGGGCAACCAGTGGATGCAAAAGTTGCCGAGATTTTTTGAGCTACTAATCCAGATTTACCGATACCGCTCAAAACCAAGCGACCTTTGGATTTTTTAAGAACTTCCAACCAATCAGCCAATACACTCCGATTCAGACTTGCTTCCAACGCTTCAATCGCTCTTCTTGCCGCTTCTAAAACAAATTGACCAGGAAGTATTTTCAATTTGGAATCATTATCACACTCTTTGGTTACCAATTTTAACTCCACACTTTGACAAGATTTATTCTATCAGGATAAATTGGAAATTGATGTAATAGTAGCATTGCGATGATACTAATGCAAAAACAACACTATGTTTATTTTGAATCGCTTTGTCTATATTTATTTGATTTTTGTCGGACTGCGACTTAGTCTCGTCAGGTTTTTTCACTGTTATTGATCCGTGTTGGACAGAGCCATCGGGCATGGGCCGAAAATAATCGTATTTGGTTCCCTCCCTAAGAGGCGACCCACCGAGTGCTAGAGAAGTAATAGGTCAAATAACACAAACAAGTTACATACGAGCCACAAGCTTCCATAATATCAAAACCAAAATTCCATGTCAAGGGGTCTTGAAAAACAACGGCTCCGGACTTCCATATGGGAGACGTAGGCGATACATGCCCAGTTATTACGGTTGTAAAATACACTCACTATAGTATTATTTATTAGGCTGTCTACTCAGCTTCAAATCGTCCTGCTTCCTTAGCGCTGTTAAGTTTTAAGTGTCTTTTGTAAGCGGATTAGGTAAAATGCCTTCTTGCAAGAGTATGAAAGGAGCTAAAACTATGCAAATCACAAACGTGCGCATCGTCAAAATTGATGGCGATGACAGGCTAAAAGCCATAGCTTCGGTTGTATTTGATGATTGTTTTCTTGTTAGCGATTTGAGGGTGGTTGAAAACGATGATGGTTTTTTTGTCGCAATGCCAAGTAAGCGCAAACGCGATGGAAGTTTCAAAGATATAGCCTACCCCCTGAATAATGATTTTCGTCAAGAGCTGGAACGCAAGGTTCTTCTGGCATTTGAGTCTGTCACTGAAACGCGGGCGATATCAAGGCTTGAGTCGGGCGAATCTCAGACTGTCAGGCCAGATTTGCTCAGTGTTGAAGAATTTGGATTTCAACCTAAACCTTCAAATTGAAGACCGACAGTATAGCTGCTGTCTGACGCTATCGCAGTAATTCCGCGCCAATCGCTTACATTGCACTGGCTGTGTTTGTCAGAATCTATAGCGGTCACCGTGCCATTTTTAACCAAAAATAACTGGGAGAAGATAGGCCACTCTTACCTCCCTCAACTCACACTCATACCTGGGGTTTTGCAATTACCTCAAGCAGAATTGTTGGTGAGACGGATGCCGCGCCAGTTATCCAAATTGCATTGGCCGTATTCATTGTCACCCACAGCTACTACGGTACCGTCCGATCTGAGACCTACTGTATGGGCGCAACCTGCCGCGATTGCCACTATATCACGCCAACTGCTTACATTGCATTGGCCGTATTCATTCCAGCCCACAGCTATTACAGTGCCATCGGTTTGAAGACCGACAGTATGGCTGCTGCCTGACGCTATTGCAATAATTCCGCGCCAATCGCTTACATTGCACTGGCTGTGTTTGTTTGAACCTATGGCGGTCACCGTGCCATCGGCTTGAAGCCCAAGAGTGTTAAGATACCCTGCGGCAACCGCCACTATATGGCGCCAGCCGCTTACGTTGCATTGGCGGTAAGTATTATTCCCCACAGCAACCACAGTGCCGTCCGATTTAAGGCCAACAGTATGCCAATCACCCGCCGTAACCGCCGCAATATCGTGCCAGCTGCTTACATCACATTGCCCTTCATTGCCTCGCCCGGTGGTAACTACCTTACCATCCGCTTTAAGGCCAATAGTGAATCGCCAGCCCACTGCAAGCGCAATAATATAGCACCAGTTCTTTACATTGCATTGGCCATGTTTATTCCACCCAATCGCCGAGACAGTGCCGTCAGCTTTTAAGCCGACAGTATGGGAATTGCCAGTATTCACCGCCATATGAACGTTGCCGGCCGCGATTGACACGATGTTGCGCCAGCCGCACACATCACATTGTCCATACCTGTTATCGCCTACTGCCATCACAGTGCCGTCCAATTTAAGCCCGACACTATGACGGCAACCTGCCGCTATGACATTCGCACCATTGGTATTTGCAGACACGTAACTATTTAACCAATATAATCAAAAAGACTGTATCTCCCCATCTTGGACAGGACTGAAAGGCTTGCTTCTTGAGATGCCTGTTCAGCTATGAACTGTGAGATAACCCATGGATAATCCGGCGCTTCATAGGTGTTTTGGATTGATTGCAGAGCTTCGTTGAAATCGCCTAAGTTGGTGGCAGAATTTTCAATCTGAACCTGTCGGCTGCCAACTGTCGTTAAACACACATTTATCCGATTTTTTATTTCCCTGATATTGTCGTATGCTTGTTTAATCAAGTCATGGTCATTGTTTAACAACCCGTCACGCAACTGTGTGACTGCAATAAAAAGGTCCTGATTTGGATCAAGGTTGTTGGCACCGTCCCGGCTTCCCTGAAATACAAGCTCCCCTGATAAATTGCTTGTCACAGAGGCTGTGGGTGAAACATCAAGGTCAATGTTACCCCTGTTTCCGTCATAGGTTACAGCTTCAAGAGCTGCCGGGAGCGGTGGTGGTGGGTTTGGAACTGTCCAGGCAAATGGGCCTGGATTAAACGTAAATGGCAAAGTCGTTGTTTTCGTTCCAGAAAATATATATTTCCCCTGCTCTTTCGTGTTGCTCAAATCAAGTATAACTGTCCGGAGAACATCAACTTCTATACCTATGATTTCCCTTCCAGTAGAACCGGTAATATCAGATAAGCCATGCTGACCAAGTTCCAGCAGTCTGTCAATTTGTATATCAACAGAGTTAAGCGCAGCTTCCGTGCCTGTCAAAAAACTCGATGCGGATTCTCCTTGCTTAATATACATTTTATTGCGCTCAATGGAATTTTGGAAATCCATTATCAGAGCGGCACCAGTCGGATCATCACTGAGACGTGTGATACGTTTGTCTTTTGTAATCTGTTCTTGCCAGATTGATAATCGCTCTTTAGACCTCTGAAAATCAAGAAGCGATTGATAGCTGCGGTAAGGGTTAGGTGTACGTAATGTCATTTTTCAACCTCTTATTTCCCAAAATTGTTGACCAACTGATCCGTCAACTGATTAATTACACCGATAAATCTGGAACACGCTTGGTAACTTCGCTGAAAAACTATTAAATTAGTAGCTTCTTCGTCAAAGTCAACTGCTGAAAGGCGATCTCTTTGAATCTCCAATGCAGCCCTAATATTTTCATCTGTGTTAGAAGTAGCTTTGTAATTTAAAGCCTCATTACCTATTTTGTTTGCAATACTGCTAATAAATATAGTAAAGGGGCCGGAATTGCCTGGAAGACCGGTGTTATTGCTGTCAACAGTGTTATCAGCGTTTTGCAGCTCTGCTAATTTTAGGGCAATTTCATTATTTCCAGGTCCCGGGTCAGATGACAACGGATCGCCTGACGCGATTAGTTGGGGATCGTTTAGAATCAGCCCATTTATTCCCATGCGTGATATCATGCCTTTGTAATTATTCAAATTATTAACGCCTGTTGGTAAACCATTCGGATCATTACCACCGCCTATAGCAACAAAGAAATCCAAGTTGGTTGTCACACCATCTATGCCCACACCATTCCTGTGGAGTTGATTGACCTCGTAAACAACACCTGCCGCTAATTGATCAAGTTTTTCCATATAACCCACAAGTATATTATCACGCAGGTCAAGATATCCGCCTAATGTGCCATTCTTAATGGCTTTTGTGACATCTATTTTTTGGCCTGAATCGCCAATCTCGATTTCAATTATGTAGCTCCCATCAGCATAAACACTATTTGCTATCATAGGCATCGCACTGCTTCCGCTGACTATCGGCATTCCGTTTTCAACCGTAATAGTCAATCTGCCATGGGTGTCTTCATAACACTGTATTCCAACCAACTCGGCTAATTTGTCAACCAAGGCCTGCCTTTGATCCCTGGAATTATTATCAGAGCCCTTGGGGACTTCCGAGGCAATATTGTGATTCAGTTTGGCAATTTGCGCGGCAATGATATTAACTTCATTAACTATGCTGGCAGCCGACCTGTTTGCTTGAGTACGCTTGTCTTCTATGACATTATAACGGGCTTGCAAGCCGGAAATCAGTGTCTGGGCGCGCGTCACCACATTTGTTCTAACAGCATCATTTTCCGGTCTAGCGGCCAGTTCTTCAAAAGCCTGAAAAAAGCGTTGTAATTCAATATCAAGGCCGGATTCCCCGTTTTCTACAAAAACCGACGCGATATTTTCAATACCCTCATAGCGTATTTTGGTGCCAAACTGGTGCGTGATTGTTTGAGTGAGCTGCATATCCAGGAAGCGATCCCTTATGGATTGAACTTGCCTGACATTTACACCAAGGCCAAATTGGAGTTTGTCAATCTGTACAGAAAAACCTGTTTCTAAATTCACTCTCTGGCGAGCGTACCCGGGGGTATTAATATTGGTAATATTTTGCCCGGTCACATTGATGGCGTTTTGAGCAGCCTGAAGACCGGTTAGGCCAATGCCCATTCCTGCTGTAAATAGGTACATGATTTAACTCCTTATGCCTGAGCTTCAATTCTGGTTGTCAAAATTGGCGGAAGCTCGGCTTCTCCTTTTGCCTTGTATGGCGCTCCTGAACCAAGAACCATTAACGTAGCCCTCAATGGGGAATAAAGCGCTATGATTATTTCATTAATGCGTGATACTTTTTGTTTGATAGTATTAGCCTCATTGCGGTCTTTAGGCCAGTCCACAATTTCAGACCAGCGGATAGACCCTATCAACGGCATTGGATCTTCGCCTTGAATCAAGGTACGCTCTAATTCTTCTAATATGGCAGGCAACGAATGCAACATATACAAGCCTCCTGCCCAGTTAGGGCAAGGCTCGTACCAATCAGGCAGTCGTATTAAGCCAAGAAATCCAATCGTTTGTCGGCAGAAACTGCCTTGTCATCCTGTTTGCTATCATCATCTTCCTCTTTATTGCCTTCATCGTTCGATTGATTAGCAAACCGTTTTTGTCTTTCCTGTCGTTCTTCCGTACGCATCGCTTGTGACTCAGCAATGCCTTTGACCGAGTACTTATCCTCAGCCATGCGATCTGCCAGACTTTTTTTAAAAGCCTCTTCACGCTGTAATTGATGAGCAACATCGTGAGCAACCCTTGCCGCCTCAGTATGAGCAGTTTGAAAAACCATTCGCTGTCCAAGAGGCGTGACCATAACTGCCTCTTATCTCAATGATCGCTAAACTGAGTATGCTCACGCAAAAGCCTATCCACAATTATTTCAATATCCGGACGATAGGTATTTGAATCGAATTGACTTTGAATGGCCTCTAGCCTGGAAGTGCGTACATTTGGAATTTCAGCTAACCTACCACGTATCTCAACAGTTAGTTGTGCGGTAGGAGAAACCGAGAGGACATCATTTGTTTCAGCAGCACCAAAAACTTTAGATGGCGAATTGATGGATAAGGCACCCC
>JAIRRD010000107.1 GCA_031256155.1 Holophagales bacterium | reverse complement strand
TGTGTTGTCTGATGTGTGCCAAATTACGTCCGCGCCTCCCGACACAACGGCAGATGCCATGATTGGCCGCTTTGAGCGATCCCTGTCGCCGCCGCATCCGAACAAAACATGAAGCCGACCACCAGGAGTCAACATGGCTTTACCGGCGCTCAACAGTTTTTCTAAAGCGTCTGGCGTGTGCGCATAGTCAACCATGACTCCGAATGGCTGTCCCATATCAATGCGTTCCAAACGTCCCGGCGCACCCTTTAATGCACCAATATTGGGGAGCAGTCTCTCTAAATCAAACCCGGACACATCCAGTGCGGATAAGGCAGCGAGCAGGTTATAAGCGTTAAACTTTCCAAGCAGTGGGCTATTCGTCTGAAAACGCTTTTTTGGTGTCACAAAATCAAATGACGTGCCGTCATGGCGCAACACAAGGTTTTCAGCGTGGTACGCGCCTGAATTTAACCCGTAGGGAATCAAACCCGGATTTTCGTTCAGTAGTCGGCTTCCGTAAGCATCTTCGGCATTTACCAAGCCGTAATCGCATTGGGCAAAAAGTTTAGCCTTTGCTTGAAAATACGCTTCCATGGATTCATGAAAATCAAGATGATCCTGTGTCAGGTTTGTAAATAATCCAACACGGAATCTGGCCCCATGTACCCTGGCCAAATCCATCGCGTGGCTACTGACTTCAACAGCCAATGCAGCATCGCCAGCGTTCAGGCTCCTTTTTATCCAGCGATAAAATGCCGGACTTTCAGGTGAAGTACGTACGGCTTCCGTTTCAACAGAACCGGCCGCATTCACAACAGTGCCAATGAGACCACAGCCCATGCCCGAAGCTATTAGTAATTGCCGAACTAACATGGTGGTTGTAGTTTTACCGTTTGTCCCGGTAACAGCTATCAATGGTAGCCGCTGATCCGGTCTGCCGTGTACCCGCTGTGCCAGGAGAGCCATTGTTTCCCTCGGGTTGGCGCTGAATACAGCGGAAGCAATGGAAGCGCTTAAACAAACGTCCGACATATCTTTTTCAGAAACAATTGCCGATGCACCATCGGCTATGGCCTGTCCAACATAATCATGGCCATCTGCCGCAGCACCTTTAAGAGCTATAAAACCCCAGCCCGTTTTTATTTTGCGGCTGTCGCAATCTATATCCTCTATTTCCGCCTCTGAATTTCCAAGGACATCAGCGAGACCCAATCCTTGAATCAACTCGTTAAATTTCATGGAGACCTCAACTGAATAGTGACAACTTGATCACTAGGCAGGAGTTTGCCGGGGGCAGGCGATTGATCTGCGACCTTGTACGTTCCGAAAGTCGGCGGTTGCGCACCTTTGACCCTAACACTACCTCCCGCTAGAACAACACGCTGAATGGCACTCCTCAAACTCAAACCCCTTAGATCTGGCGTGCGACCAGACTGTACAGGTTCATCCCCTTCATCAATAGGCCAATCCTGCAGGGTAAGTTTTAGGTCTTCAGCTTGGGTTGGCTGCGGAGCCGATGAACTATAGCGATGAATAGCATCACCAATTTTCTTAAATGCCGGAGCTGCCACATCACCGCCTGTAACATCGCCAGTAGGATCGTCAAGCATGAACAGAATTCCGTATTTTGGTTTATCTGCCGGAAAAAAACCCAAAAATGAGGCGAAGTGGCGCTTCGCGTCATACTTTCCATTTATAATCTTCCGGCTTGTCCCCGTTTTGCCAAAAGCTTCAACTTTATCGAGTTTTGCCTTAGTGGCCGTTCCATCGGTAATCACGCCTTTCAACACATCTCTCATCATTGTTGATGTCTCTTCGCTTATTACGTGGGATCTGACTTCCGGCTTGATTTCTTTAAGCAAAGTGCCCTTGTCGTTATAAACGGCCTTGACGATGTACGGCTTCATCAAATTACCACCGTTGGCCACGGCGCACCCGGCCATGAGTACCTGCAGTGGTGAAGCCATCAGACCATAACCATAACTCAATGTGTACTGTGTAGGCGTGGACCATGTGGCGGGGGCCGGGAGACGCCCGGCTGTTTCACCGGCAAAGTTGAGACTCGTTGACTCCCCAAAACCAAACTCTTTCAGATATTTGTAATGTACGGCTGGCTTTAGACGTATGCCGATTTTTGCTGTACCGATATTGCTGGATTGCCAAATAACTTGTTCAAATGTCAATGACTTGTATTGATGCGAATCTGTGATCGGGGGAATGTTGGGACTGTATTGCCAGGTGCCTCCCATGCAATCTATGGGTTCTCCCAGGTGGACACTTCGTTCCTCCAAAGCTATGGCGGCTGTAAATATCTTCATGGTAGAACCAGGCTCATAGCTGTCTTCCAATGGATGCACTTTACGAGCTTCCTGCTGGGTTTTGAGCCAATTGCGCAGCTCCTCCTTTTCCGCAAACGACAGATCGCTTTCAGGCCGACCGCGAAATTTGCGAGGATAAGAGATATTTGGGTCAAAAAAAGGCGTTCCGGCCATCGCGAGAATTTCACCAGTATTTGGATCAACCACTACGCAATGGGCTGTTTGGGGGCGGTGGCGTGTAACTGTTTCCTGCAGTACGTCCTCAACAATATGTTGTATAGCGGCATCTATGGTGAGCTGGAGTCTTGACCCGTTTACCGGAATGTCAAGATAACTCTCCTTGAGAATCAAATATTTGTTGA
>JAIRRD010000012.1 GCA_031256155.1 Holophagales bacterium | reverse complement strand
TTATGAAAAATTTGATGCCTATGAATTCATACTCATATGCCAAACTGACGCAATTATTTTGCGGGATGAATTAGATTACTGGTGTGAGCAAGAATATGATTATATTGGCAGCCCTTGGCCACCGACAATGTCTATTGGTGAAGAAACTGTAATAACAGATCCCAAATACAGAGTCGGCAATGGTGGATTGTCACTTAGACGGATAAATAAATGTATTGAATTATTAAATGAATTTTCTGAACCTGCCCCTGACTTCTATGTTAAAAATAAACTACCTGACTTCTATGTTAAAAATAAACTGGATTCTGAAGATGTATTTTTCGCCGTACACGGCTATATATCAAATAATTTTTCTATACCAAGTGAACTTGTTGCTTCAAAGTTTTCACTTGATATTCGTCCGGATTATTTTTATGAATTAAATTCGCATTATATACCTATGGGAGGACATGCCTGGTTTAGACATGGTCTTGAATTTTGGTACAAAATATTACAACAAGATTATGAATTTGTAATTGAAATATATTCAGAAATAAAAGAATTTATGGTTAAGCTACCTGAGGATTTTAACAGCGAATTGAATAAAATACTTGTGGAAGCTGAAAACAAAGCCATACAGCTGGAAGCCATGATAAATACTGTGCGGGCAACGCTGAATGGGCGTCCCTTTGTCCTGTACGGTCGCTGGTCGCCAGTGGGCTATGTCGTACTTGACACTTGTTTGCATTTTGGTCTGGACGTGGCTTGCTTCTGTGACTTTGGCGGCGGGAATGAGGTAATTACACTGGAATCCGGCAAAACAGTGCCGATGATTGACACTTCAACTCTGATAAGAGACTTTCCTGATGCCACTGTGACACTCTGCTCTAATTCCCCGGAAGGCGAGGATGTAATGAATCTGGCCCAACTTGGCTTTCAGGAGCAGCGGGTAATACCTTGGGAATGGGTATCCAAACTTATATTTTTGCAGTTGTTTTTGAACAAACTAACGCCTCACTTCGCTCATATAGACAAATATTCATGGGCATTTGAATTTTTTGAGGACGATGTTTCAAGACAGACTGTGCTGGACAACCTCTCTCTTTTGCTATGCACTAAAGCGATGAATGTAAACACGCTGTGCCGTCAATATTTTGAGGATGAATTTATTTCTCTGGGAGATCGCGAAGTTTTTGTGGACGGCGGGGCGCACGAGGGACAAAGCGCTATTGCGTTTATAGAAAAAATAAAATCGGCGGGGGGAGGCTATACCCATGTCTATTCCTTTGAGCCTAGCTCTGGCAACTTTGAAGAGGCTGTCAAAAATACTTCTCGGTACCCCAATGTTACGGTCGTACAAAAAGGGCTTTGGAATACCGAAACTGAACTGACGTTTTTTGATAATAACTCTGCTGCCTCATCCTTTGTGATAATCCCGAAGAGGGCGGAAGAATCGGGTAAACTGCTTCGAAAGGTACCTGTCACGTCTCTGGATACGTTTTTTAGTGGGATGCCTGAATCTGATTGGCCGACTTTCATAAAAATGGACATAGAGGGCGCAGAGAAAGAGGCGCTTCTGGGTGCGGCCAATATAATCAGGTGCGTAAAGCCGAAATTGGCCATCTGCGCTTATCACAAGCCGGAAGATATTTACGTCCTGCCCAGAACGATAATGAAAATCCGCGATGACTATAAGTTTGCCATCCGGTGTCATGCGGAAGGCCCTTATGATAGGGTACTGTATGCTGTATGATAGAAGAAGGAAACAATGACACCGGACAACATTAATTCCGTGGCAGTGGTTATTCCAATTTACTTGCCTGTAATTTACGGTGTGGAGTTGTTTTCATTACGGTACTCACTCAGTAAGTTGTCACCAAATCGCGATATCTACTTCGTCTGTCCAGAATCACTTGGAACAGAGTTTTATTCTAACCAGGCTCCAAACGCAAAATTTGTCACTTTTGATGATAATTATTTTCAATCTATACGCGATTATAACCGATTATTATTGAGTAGCTTTTTTTATGAAAAATTTGATGCCTATGAATTCATACTCATATGCCAAACTGACGCAATTGTTTTGCGGGATGAATTAGATTACTGGTGTGAGCAAAAATATGATTATATTGGTGCTCCGTGGCCATCGATGATATCTAATACTGGAGAAATTGTGCGAATAAATGACAAGTATAAAGTCGGCAATGGTGGATTGTCGCTTAGACGAATAAATAAATGTATTGAATTATTAAATGAATTTCCTGAACCTGTCCCTGATTTCCTTAGTTATAATAAAATGAGTAATGAAGATAAATTTTTTGCTGTTCATGGCTATCTATCAAATAATTTTTCCATGCCAAGTGAACTTGTAGCTTCAAAGTTTTCACTTGAAATCAAGCCGGATTATTTTTATAAATTAAATTCGCATCATATACCTATGGGAGGACATGCTTGGTATAAACATAATCCTGTATTTTGGCAAGGTATATTACAACAGGATCATGAACTTGTAACTGAAATATATTCAGAAATAAAAAAATTTATGGTTGAACCGCCTAAGGATTTTAACAGCGAATTGAGTGGGATGATTGCAAAAGCTGAGAACAAGGCCAGGTTGCCGGAAATCATGATAAACGCTGTGCGGACAACGCTGAATGGGCGCCCCTTTGCCCTGTACGGTCGCTGGTCGCTGGTCGCTCAGGCCGTAATTGACACTTGCTTAAATTTTGGTCTGGATGTAGCGTGCTTCTGTGACTTTGACGGCGGGAACGAGGTAATCACATTGGAATCCGGCAAAATAGTGCCGCTGATTGACACTTCAACGCTGATAAGAGACTTTCCTGATGCTACTGTGGCAATCTGCTCCTATTTCCAGGAAGGCGAAGGTGTGAAAAATCCAGCCCAATTTGGCTTCGATGAGCAGCGGGTGATACCTTGGGAATGGATTGTCAACTTAATAGATTTGCAGTTGCTTTTTGCTAAATTAAAGCCTTTTTATGTACATATCAATAAATATTCATGGGCATTTGACTTTTTTGATGATGATGTCTCAAAACAGACGGTGCTGGACAGACTTCGTCTTTACTTATGCGACACGATGATGAAAGTGAACACGCCGTGCAGTCAATATTTCGAGGATGGGTTTATTTCCCTGGGAGAGCGCGAAATTTTTGTGGACGGTGGAGCGCACATGGGAGAAAGCGCCATTGCATTCATAGAAAAAATAAAATCGACGGGGGGAGACTATGCCCACATCTATTCTTTTGAACCTGGCTCCGGCAACTTTGAAGCGGCTGTCAAAAACACTTCGCGGTATCCCAATGTGACTGTCATACAAAAAGGTCTGTGGAATATTGAGACTGAACTGACGTTTTTTGATAAAAATGATACGCTCGGCTCATCTTTCGTCAATCTCCCGGAGAAGCCTGAAAAATCGGGTACTCTGGTTCAAAATGTGCTGGTCACGTCTCTGGATACCTTTTTTAGCGGGATGCCTGAATCCGATTGGCCGACTTTCATAAAAATGGACATAGAGGGCGCGGAGAAAGAGGCGCTTCTGGGTGCGGCCAACATAATCAGGCGCGTAAAACCGAAATTGGCCATCTGCGCTTACCACAAGCCGGAAGACGTTTATATCCTTCCCAAGACAATAATGAGAATCCGTGATGACTATAAGTTCGCTCTCCGGCAATACAAGTACGGACCTCATGAAACGGTGTTGTACGCTGTATAGTATAGTCGTTTAACTTATGAAGCATCACGATGCTTCATAAGTTAAATGACTATAATTGACTGTATATAGCGGTTTAACTTATTGTAGTTAAACTGCTATGCCGGGATTCGCTTGCGAATCACGGCCGCTCATAGTCCATAGGCGAGCTTGGCTCGCCGTAAATGGACTATGAAAGCGAAAATTGCTATAAGAAAGGAGTTTTCATGCGCTTGCCAATCCACCAAATTGACGCTTTTGCTGAACACCCATTTGAGGGCAACCCTGCTGCTGTGATGCCATTGGAAAATTGGCTGGCTGATGACCTCATGCAGTTTATAGCAATGGAAAACCAACTGTCTGAAACGGCCTTTTTTGTGCCTGAAGGGGATTGCTACAAAATTCGATGGTTTACGCCCGCTAATGAGATTGACTTGTGTGGCCACGCTACTCTTGCAAGTGCCTGGCTGGTTTTCAACGAACTGCACCCCGAATGGAAATCTGTAAAGTTCCAATCACAGAGTGGGCCGCTGGAGGTGACCAGGGATGGGGAATGGCTTGTGCTTGACTTTCCAAGGCGACCGGGGTCATTTGTGCCGGAACACATTCCTGCTCTCGCGGCGGCGCTTGGCGCTGAACCAAGGGAAGCTCTGTTGTCCCGCGACTTGGTTGCTGTGTTTGATACGGAGACGCAGGTGAGGGGACTTATGCCGGATTTTAAGGCGTTGGCTGGACTGCCTGGCTTTGGGGTGCTGGTTACGGCAAAAGGGGATAAATGCGATTTTGTGAGCCGATGTTTTTTTCCACAGGATGGTATTCCTGAAGACCCGGTAACAGGCAGTGCCCACAGTACCTTGATCCCATATTGGTCTGAACGTCTTAATAAGGAGTGTCTCAGTGCGTTCCAGGCATCACAGCGAGGCGGCTGGCTGCAATGCAGGGATTGCCAAAATCGTGTCCTTATTGGCGGCAAAGCTGTTAAAATCATGGAAGGCGTTATGTTTGTCTGAAAATCAGGCAAACTTAGGCGTTGTGTATTGCGTATCTGACGCTCTGCACTCTAACCACTTTAACTTTTCCAGGAGTTACAATGAAGTTTCCCTCTGTCCTCTCAGCCCTGGCGCTGTGTGCAGGTTTGAATCTGTTTGCCCAGTCTCCGACACCACCGCCTGAATATCTTGAATTCCAAAAGGCAATGGCCATAACCGATGTCTCCGCCCGCATCAAGGAACTCCAGCGTATAAAGGCCGCCTACCCCAACAGTGAAGTTGCTTCCTTATTTGATTCAGGGTTGCTTCGCGCTATGACCGATGCCGCCAAC
>JAIRRD010000263.1 GCA_031256155.1 Holophagales bacterium | reverse complement strand
CCCACACATGGACCGGCCTGAATTACAGTGACAGGGACAATTTGTCCCTTTTCATTAAATATCTGAGTCATCCCCAGCTTCTTACCTATGATTCCATTAGCCATTATTATTTACCCCCGCCTTATCGGTTGCCCTGACGGCTGAACACTTTGATTTCCACATCAACACCCGCCGGTAAATCCAGGCGCATTAAGGTGTCAACAGTGTTCTGCGTGGGGTTGAGAATGTCCAGAAGTCTCTTGTGAGTGCGAATCTCAAATTGATCTCTGGATTTTTTATCAACGTGGGGAGAACGATTCACAGTGTACTTGCTCAATCTCGTTGGCAACGGAATCGGTCCAGCGACTTGAGCGCCCGTACGTTTTGCCGTATCAACGATCTCCCGCGTGGACTGATCCAGCAAACGATGGTCAAAAGCTCGCAGTCTGATGCGAATGTTGTCTTTCATCTTCACTCCATTGGGACGTCGTAGCGTCCATAGATGTGGGGCTCGAATTGCCCGAATTAAAATAAGTCCTGAAATTTAGGACATGCCTTACAGGATAACAAAAAATATATGCAAAGCAACACTTTTTTTAACGTCCCGTAACTTTTGCCACAATTCCCTCAGAAACGCTCTTCGGCGCCTCCTCATAGTGGCTGAATTGCATCGTGTAAGTGCCGCGTCCTTGCGTCATGCTACGCAGAGTCGTTGAGTAGGCAAACATTTCAGCAAGGGGTATTTTTGAAGTAACCACCCTGGTACCGGCCCTATCTTCCATGTTTTCAATCCTGCCCCTGCGGCTGTTCAAATTGCCAATGACATCTCCCATGTACTCCTCAGGAATTTCTACTTCAACAGCCATGACAGGTTCCAGCAGAGTTGGAGTCGCTTTTTCACAAGCCGACTTAAAGCCCATAGAACCAGCTATCTTGAATGCCATTTCGCTGGAGTCCACTTCATGGTAAGAACCGTCAATCAATGTCACCTTCACGTCAACAACGGGGAAACCAGCCAAAACACCGGAAGTCATGGCCTCCTGAATTCCCTGGTCAATAGGCTTGATGTATTCCTTTGGCACAACACCGCCAACTATTTCATTAACAAATTCGTAACCCTTGCCGGGTTCCTGAGGTTCTACAACCAGCTTGACATGACCGTACTGGCCACGTCCACCAGATTGCCTGATAAATTTGCCTTCGGACTCAACGCGGCGTTTAATCGTTTCTCTGTATGCAACTTGCGGCTTGCCGACATTTGCTTCAACCTTGAATTCACGCATCATGCGATCCACGATAATTTCCAGGTGCAGCTCACCCATGCCGGCAATGATTGTCTGGCTGGTTTCCTGGTCTGTATGGACTTTGAAAGTCGGGTCTTCCTGTGCAAGGCGCGAAAGCGCAAGTGACATTTTTTCCTGGTCTTGTTTAGTCTTTGGCTCAATGGCCACTTGAATGACTGGTTCAGGAAATTCTATTGACTCAAGAATTACTGGTGAACCCTCATCACAAATTGTCTGGCCGGTAAGTGCATCTTTAAATCCAACCACAGCGGCAATATCGCCAGTGCGAACCTCATTGATTTCCTCCCGCTTATTGGCATGCATTTGCAGCAAGCGCCCAATGCGCTCTTTTCGGCCTTTATTTACATTGTAAACGCTGGAACCTGAAGCCAGTACGCCGGAGTACACTCTGATAAAACAAAGACTGCCGACAAATGGGTCAGCCATGATTTTAAAAACAAGCGCACTGAATGGCTCATTATCATCTGCTTTACGGGCTGTGGCATTGCCATTTGAATCAACTCCCTCAATGGCGGGAATGTCAAGAGGGCTTGGCATATAAGTGACTATCGCGTCTAAAAGAGGTTGAACACCTTTGTTTTTGAACGAACTGCCACAGCACACAGGCGTGAAAGCAAGCTCTATACAGCCTTTTCGGATACCTTTATATATCTCTTCTTCCGTAAGGCTTTCCCCACTTAAATATTTTTCCATCAGGCCTTCATCAGTTTCAGCGACACATTCAACCAACTGCTCATTGTACTTATCGGCTGTTTCTCTGAGGTCAGCGGGAATTTCGCCGCATATCACATTGAAGCCCTTGTCATTTTCTTCAAAAATAAGAGCCTGCATACAAATCAAATCAATTACGCCCCTGAACGTGTCCTCTGAACCAATGGGTATCTGAAGCGGCAATGGTTTTGCGCCAAGGCGGGTTTTCATCATTTCGATTACCCGAAAGAAATCAGCGCCAACGCGATCCATCTTATTTACAAAGGCAATGCGCGGAACCTTGTATTTATTAGCCTGACGCCAGACTGTCTCTGACTGAGGCTGAACCCCGCCCACAGCGCAAAACACAGCAACAGCGCCATCCAGCACACGCAGAGATCGTTCAACCTCGGAAGTAAAATCTACGTGTCCCGGGGTATCAATAACATTTATTTGATGCTCAATACCTTTATAAATACCTGTCTGCGGTGACCAAAATGCGGTGATGGCAGCGGAAGTGATTGTGATACCACGTTCCTGCTCCTGTTCCATCCAGTCAGTAGTTGCGGCTCCATCATGAACTTCGCCTAACCTGTGTATTTTTCCAGTGTAAAAAAGAATACGCTCCGTTGTTGTGGTTTTACCAGCATCAATATGAGCCATGATGCCAATGTTACGGTAGCGTTCTAACGGGGTGGTCCGAGCCACAAAAACTCCTTCAATACATCAAATTCACTGCCATATTAAGGCAGAACACAAACCTGGGGCCGATTCTTAAATCGGCCCCGGGATAAAAAAACAATGATTACCAGCGATAGTGAGCAAATGCCTTATTGGCTTCAGCCATCTTATGGACATCATCTTTCTTTTTGATAGAAGCGCCACGAAAATTTAAAGCATCAAGTATTTCACCAGCCAGTTTATCGCGCATAGTGCGCTCGCCACGGGTGAATGCGTAAGTTTTCAACCACCGCATAGCCAGTGACTGGCGGCGGCTTTGTGGCACTTCGATTGGCACCTGGTAAGTGGAACCGCCAACGCGGCGGCTTTTGACTTCAACAGTCGGCTTAATATTATTGAGGGCCTTTTCAAAAACCTCAATTGGCGGCTCACCGGTCTTCTTGGCAACAATATCAAGCGCTCCGTATAAAATACGTTCTGCCGTTGATTTTTTGCCACGTTCCATTAAGACATTGACAAACTTGGTAATAACGATGCTGTTATAGACGGGATCGGGTAGAATTTCCCGCTTGGGAGGCGTAGATCTGCGCGACATGTTCTTTTCCTCTTATTTCTTGGTGGCAACAGCTTTTGGCCGTTTGGCACCGTATTTGGACCTGGACTGATTACGATTGGCAACACCAGTCGCATCAAGCGAGCCACGCACAACGTGGTAGCGCACGCCCGGGAGATCCTTTACGCGGCCGCCCCTGATAAGCACAATACTGTGCTCCTGCAAATTGTGACCAACGCCGGGAATATACGTGGTGCATTCAATTCCGTTTGTAAGGCGTACACGAGCCACCTTGCGAAGAGCGGAATTAGGCTTCTTTGGCGTAGTAGTGAACACACGCGTACAGACGCCTCGTTTTTGAGGACAAGCATCAAGCGCGGGGCTTTTTGTCTTGTTTGTGAATGTCTTCCGCCCCTGGCGGATTAATTGATTGATGGTTGGCACACCATCCTCCTGAACATTTGCGTCTCGGATTTATAACCGGCGCAGGCCCGAGAGGTCGAAAATATGGAGTTTGGAAATCGACATCAAGCGATATTTAAAACCCTTGGTCTAAACACTACAGACCCAGGAACTGGAAATTCTATCGCAAATTGAAATCCTGTCAATTTATTTCATTAACTATAGCCTAAACCCTGTTAATCATTATTACAGGCACAACTCCCACAGCACTCTTTGCTGGAAGGCACGTTGTTGGGCGATGGTTCTTTGGCAACAGGCTTATCCGCCTTACAAGGCGGCGAATTGCTATAGCCCTGCGCATACCATCCGCCGCCGGAAAAATTTATGGATGGCGCGGATACTTGGCGCTGCATACCATTAGTTTTGCCACAAACAGGGCAATCATGTTCCGTGGGGGAAGAATAATTTGTCAAAAGTTCTTCTTTTGCGCTGCAAGCTGTACAACAATACTCATAGAGCGGCATTTTTTCCTCTAACGTGACTCAACCACAAACTTTAAATTTTACCCAAATCTACCTATGCCATCACTCAATTTTTTTTTTCAGAACCCGCATTCATTTTGGGACACATTCCCAAACATGCGTCCAAATTCCCGTCAAGGCAGACTCTGCTTCACAAATGGCTGCTTCGACCTCATTCATCCAGGACACGTCCAATATCTGGAAGACGCCAAAACTCTTGGCGATTTTCTTGTCATAGGACTTAACAGCGACCAAAGCGTCGCGAAAATTAAAGGAATATCACGCCCCATTCAACACGAAATAGCTCGCGCACTGGTATTGCTTGGACTCAAGAGTGTTGACGCAGTAATTCGCTTTGACGAGGACACACCCGCAAACCTCATTGAGCTGATTCAGCCCGATGTACTCATTAAAGGCGGTGATTACACACCGGAAACCATTGTCGGACGCGAAACAGTGACCAAACACGGCGGACAGGTAGTAACAATCCCATTTCTGGAAGGATTCAGCACTACCGCAATCATAAACAGAATTCAAACCAACAGAGGCGTTGTTTATACATAATTTTTTTTGTAAAAACCCCTTGCACTTTACTCAATAATACCATACTGTCGTTTCGACAGTGGAGATAATCATGATCGTTTCTGCAGAGTGCCCTGGATACATCCTCGACATTTTTGTTTCTGTAGGGAAAGAAGTTGACGAGGACGAGCAGTTAATGCTGTTGGAAGGGACTGACGAAGCCAGGACGCAGTACTTCGTCCATGCGCCCGAAGCTGGAAAAATAACCAAAATATTTGTGGAAGAGGGCGACTTCGCTCAGGAAGACGATGACCTCATTGAACTGACTGAATTTAATTAAAACTGTCCTGGCTTCTCGCAGAGGTAACATGCCGCTTCTAGTTAAAAATGTCCGACTGTTAGATCCGGCACAAGGCATGGATACAATGGGTGCTTTGCTTGTTGAAGACGGCCTTGTTGCGGCCATTGGCG
>JAIRRD010000241.1 GCA_031256155.1 Holophagales bacterium | reverse complement strand
CATCTTCTTCAGGTGCCTGACCTACGACAAGCCCCTCAGGTACGCGGCAACCGCGGGCAATGACGCACTTTTTAAGGAATGAATTTCTCTCAATATTGGCTTCCGGCAGGACAACGCATTCTTCTAAAAAGGCGTGGCTGTGAACTCTGGAACGATTTGATAAGAGACTCTGTCGGATATAAGCTCCGGATATGATGCATCCGGCGGATACTAGACTGGCTATGGCCATGCCCTGACGTCCTGGATCGCTATGCACAAACTTTGCTGCTGGCAACTGTTCCTGATGGGTGAATATGGGCCAGGTTTCATCATAAAGATTTAGAGCAGGCTCAACGTAAGTTAAATCTAAACTGGCTTCCCAGTAAGCGTCAACTGTACCAACGTCTCTCCAGTACGGTTCTGCCATATTGGATTCATGAACGCTGCTATTGGCAAAGCTATGTGCAAACACACGGTATTTTTCAATGGCTTTGGGAATGATATCCTTGCCGAAATCGTGGCTGGAGTTTGGATCGGCGGCATCCGCTATCAATTGTTTGTACAAAAAATCTGAATCAAAAATATATATCCCCATGCTCACCAGACAAGTATCTGGATCACCTGGAATTGTGGGTGGATCGGATGGCTTTTCTACAAAAGCGGTTATTCTCCCATCGGAATCTACCTGGGCAACGCCAAACTGGTGGGCTAGACTTTTGTGGACATGCAAACATGCTATGGTCAAATCCGCATTGAATACCAAGTGATCCCGCATAAACAGGCGATAGTCCATCCTGTAAATATGATCCCCTGCTAAAATCAATACCACTTTTGGCTGTACAGACTGTATGTTATCTAAATTTTGATAAACTGCATCGGCTGTTCCTATGTACCAAGCGTCTCTGACTTCGTTTTGCTGGGCTGGGTACACATGAACAAATTCTCCCATTTTTCCTGGCAAAAAAGTCCAGCCGTACTGCAAATGCTGAAGCAAAGCATGGCTGTTGTATTGAGTAATAACGGCAACACGGCGAAAACCTGAGTTCACACAATTGGACAGCGTGAAATCAATTACTTTGTATTTGCCACCGAAATCCAATCCAGGCTTGGCTAAATCCGATGTCAGATCCATGAGCCGCGTCCCACGTCCACCGGCAAGGATTACTGCCATCGTACTAATGTTCATAGGTATAGAACAACTATCTGTCAGCGGCATAGTACACACCCACAACTATATAGCAATATTATCTGCATTATTTGAAATTATGGGAGTGTTTTTTTGTTTTTTTCAGATATTTAATTTCTATTTTGATACCAATTTGTTTTTAGAAGGAACGTAAATTGCTACAAGATGGTGGAAACTGTTGTCAGGATTTGCGTAAAAATCCTGGCAGCGTATTGCTTGTAGGCTGGCTTTGCCTGCCGTTAAGCGAGCAATACAAGTGAAAATGGCTATATGGTTATTTTCCAAACCATTATTCCGGCCATAATCAGAAGCACCAAAGAATAAAACCGCTTCAATCTTGCACCGGACGTTTTTGTGGCGATGGTTGCGCCAAAATAAGACCCCATGTCAAAACCAACTACGGCTCCGAGAATTATAAGCCAAGGTAGCCCATCCTGAGCCTTTGTGTAAATCAATACGCCCGGCAAACCAATGGGAGGCAAGAGTATCATGAGGCTTGTCATCTGGGCCTGATGCTGAGTCATGCGGAACCAATAGATCAAGAGGGGAATAATCACTACAGCTCCTCCCAAGCCTGTCAGACCGGATGTGATACCGCCAATTGCACCAATGACAAGCCCTGGTAAAGCTATTGATTCCGAACGTGGCTCAAATGTTCCGATGTCATGGCGTTCGCGCCGAAACCAGGCCTATACCGCCATAATTATCAAAAATACTGTAAAACCAATGCGCAACAGCAACTGTGGGATTTGATTGGCTATAAGCGATCCAACAGAAACTCCACACATAAAACCAGCCACTATCAGTCCAACAATTTTGAGGTTCCACTTGATTCCCTGTTTTTTGTAATGAAGTATTCCAGGTAGCCCAATAGGCATCATCATGATAGCCAGCGTTGTCCCCTGTGCGCGATGCTGATCTAAACCCAGCAATAATGAGAGAAGCGGAACCATTACAAATCCGCCACCAACACCAAAAAGCCCTGATAAAAGGCCTCCGGCATATCCGGCAAGCATTCCGCCAAAAATACCCGGAAAAACATCCCACATCAAAAACCTCAAACCAATTCTTGTTATTATGAATATATGCGTGTACGTTTTGATGGTCTAATTTTGGATTCCCGACGAGCGCTTTTCGTCGTTGAGCGAGAAGCCTTGATTATTTCTGACCTATTCCTGGGTTTTGGGGCGATGCGTCGCAAAAAGGCTGACATGCTACCTAGCAGTCAACACAATGAACTCTGGGAGCGACTACTCGGCCTCTTGCAAGACTACAAGCCCAAATCCGTGGCTATATTAGGAGACGTTAAACCCAACCAGGGCAACGTGGAAGATGATGAGGCCGAAGAACTCCTGACACTCTTCCGCAAATTGGGAGCCAATGGCCGCATTGTTACCCAGATCGTCAATCAACAGGAGCGCGCGATGGGGCCGGTAATGGAAGCGGCTGGCATTACACCCGTTGAAAACCACATGGTTGGCTCATATACTCTGATGCATCGCCGTAAAATTTTTGTATATCCCAGACATGAAACACATACTGGTTTCTGGATCAACGGCGGTGTACATCCGCTTTTTGCCGTACCTACACCCGGTCCGCAAAATGAAGATAGCTGGTTGCGTTACCCGGCCTTTCTTTATACAGGCTTTGCTTTAATAATGCCCCCATTTGTTTCTTACGCCCAAGGGTGGGAGGTCATGCAAGTTGAACGCCTGCCTAAACAGGCTAGAGCTTGGGGAGTGCTGGGCGAACAAATGAAAGAACTGGACTTGTCGGCCCTACCACCACCCCCTGAAGTTCTGCGTCAAATAGTACGCCCTCCAAGCAAAATCAAGGCAAAACACAGCATGGAAGAGGAAGCTTGATGCCAATATAGCTAAAGCTTCGCTTTCTCCTGATTAGCCATATTGGCATTAAGAGGCAAGTATCCTTTTTTTATCGCTATTTCCTGTCCTTCCCTGGAGAGGGCAAACTTTATAAATTCGTTGACTGATTGAGGGAGGCCATTTTGCGGGTGCTTGTTTACATAAATGTATAAATTGCGCGATAATGGATACTTGCCGCTAATGACATTTTCATAATTGACGTCATAGGCTTGATCGCCATCTTTTCTTACTAAAGGCACAGTTCTTATTTCAGGCACCAAATCGGCAAAGCCACAATAACCTATGGCAAATCTGTCAAACGTGATATTCCTTACAATCGTGTGAGGCAAATTCATTTCTTTTATGTTGCCTTTGTAATCACCGTTAGAAAGAACTTTTTCCTTAAAGAAGGAAGCAGTGCCTGAATCTGAACTGAAAAAAAAAAAAA
>JAIRRD010000143.1 GCA_031256155.1 Holophagales bacterium | reverse complement strand
GAATGTCGCGGGTTCGAACCCCGTTTCCCGCTCCAAACTTAGGTCGGGAGTAATCTTCGTCCCAAGTTGTTCAGGCAGGCCCACATAGCTCAGTGGCAGAGCGCATCCTTGGTAAGGATGAGGTCGCCGGTTCAATCCCGGCTGTGGGCTCCACCCTTAAGTCACACCTTTATTACAACAACCAATGGCTGTTTAATAACAACACACAGGAGGCTATTGTGGCCAAAGAAAAATTTGATCGTTCCAAACCCCACGTAAATATCGGGACTATAGGACACGTTGACCATGGCAAAACGACCTTGACTGCTGCCATTACTTACGTGCTTTCCAAGAAGTTCGGCGGGGCTACAAAGAGTTACGAAGAAATTGACTCCGCGCCGGAAGAAAAAGCCCGCGGGATCACGATCAATACCGCGCACGTTGAATATCAGACCGAGCGCCGCCACTACGCTCACGTTGACTGCCCCGGTCACGCTGACTACATCAAGAACATGATTACAGGCGCAGCCCAGATGGATGGTGCGATTCTTGTTGTTGCCGCTACCGATGGCCCAATGCCCCAGACTCGTGAGCATATTCTGCTCGCCCGTCAGGTTGGTGTGCCAGCAATTGTTGTTTGTATGAACAAGATGGATATAGCGGATCCGGAATTGGCTGACCTTGTTGAGATGGAGCTCAGAGAACTCCTCTCTTCCTATGAGTTCCCAGGCGATGATACACCCATCATTCGTGGTTCTGCCCGCCTTGCCCTTGATGCCGCGACGTCCGGTAACATAGACGCTCCTGATGTTGCCTTTATTTATGATTTGATGGATGCTGTTGACAGCTTTATTCCCGATCCGGCTCGTCCGAAGGACAGACCTTTCCTGATGCCGATTGAAGATGTCTTTACAATTACCGGCCGCGGCACTGTTGTGACCGGCCGTATTGAACAGGGCATTGTCAAAGTCAGTGAAGAAGTTGAAATCGTTGGTATTCGTGATACCGTCAAGAAGGTTGTCACTGGCGTTGAAATGTTTAAGAAGCTCCTGGATCAGGGCGAAGCTGGTGATAATGCTGGTATTCTGCTTCGCGGCGTTGACCGCAAGGATGTTGAACGCGGTCAGGTGCTTGCAAAACCGGGCAGTATCACACCACACACCAAATTCACTGCGGCTGTGTACGTTTTGAGCAAGGATGAAGGCGGACGTCATACACCCTTTTTCAACAAGTATCGTCCGCAGTTCTACTTCCGCACCACTGACGTTACTGGCTCCATCACTTTGGAAGCGGGCCGCGAAATGGTTATGCCCGGCGATAATGTAACACTTACGATAGAACTGATTTGCCCCATCGCCATGGAAAAGGGATTGAAGTTCGCTATTCGTGAAGGTGGCCGCACAGTTGGTTCTGGCCGCGTTGACGAAATTATTGAATGAAGAAACCAACTAAAGGGATAGCGCCATGCGCGATATTATTCATTTGCAGTGTTCTGAGTGTAAACGTAAGAACTACAGCACTACAAAGAACAAAAAGACTACAACTGGCAAGCTGGAACTAAAAAAATTCTGCCGCGCCTGTGCTGGTCACAAGGTTCACAGAGAGACCAAGTAATGCAGATGATGTACTTGGGGGACAAATGTTAATTGCTCCCTGAAATTGTCTGAGTTGTTTGGGTCAGTCCGTAGGGGAGTAGCTCAGCTGGTAGAGCAGCGGATTCCAAATCCGCAGGTCGCGGGTTCGAAACCTGTCTCCCCTGCCACCTTTTCCTGAATTATGTTGCCGAATCACATAAATTGAAGCACGGCCTCCTGAAGGAGGGTTTTCATTGATTTCCACAATCAAACGACAAGTCAAAAATCTGATTGCTGAACTGAACAGAGTTGACTGGCCAACAAAGAACAAAGTTTTCAGCGCCACCTACGCTGTAGTAATTGTTTCAGTGTTTGTTGGCGCATATCTTTGGGCATCTGATGTCTTGTTTAGCTGGATTACACATTTTTTGGTACCAAGGTCGTAAGAGGGGAGTGTGATGACGGAGCTTCAGGATATTCCCGGCTATGATCTCGCCGCTGGCGAAGCGAATGAAAACAAACTGGCATGGTTCATTATACATACGTATTCAGGGTATGAAGCCAAAGTGAGAGAGAGTCTGCGGCAGCGCATAGTTATTGAAGGCCGTGTCAATTACTTTGGGGATATTGAAATACCTGAAGAAACTTATGAAGAAATGAGAACAGATTCCAAAACCGGCAAAAAGGAACGTGTTCTTAAAAAACGCAAATCTTTTCCGGGTTATTTGCTCATTCAGATAGCCGTGACAAAAAAAGGTTCCAATTACGAAATTTCTGATACTGACTGGCATTTGGTTCGTAATACGCCAAAAGTCACTAGTTTTGTGAGTGCCAATAAAAAGAGACCGTCTCCTTTGACTGACGAGGAAGTGGTGCAGATAATGAATCACACCGAGGAGACTCAGGAACGTCCCAAACCAAAGTTTAGCTTTGAAAAAGGTGAAAAAGTACGTATCATAGATGGGCCCTTCGCAAATTTTGAAGGGGAAGTTGATGAAATTCACGAAGAGCGCAGCACCATCAAAGTGATGGTGACGGTCTTTGGCCGCAGTACCCCTGTTGAACTGGACTTCATTCAAGTTGAAAAACGATAGGGCTCTAACAACCAGGTAAGCGGTTGACCTTCCGCTTACTCTTTAAGGCAACAGTTGCCGACATGTGTTGGAATCAGTTGCGGGAAAAGGAAAAAATAATATGGCAAAAAAAATAACAGGCTACATTAAGCTACAGTTGCCTTCTGGCGAAGCGACTCCAGCGCCGCCAGTTGGACCAGCTCTTGGCCAGCATGGCGTAAACATCATGGAATTCGTCAAACAATTCAACGCCAAATCTGTTGGCGCTGTGGAAAAGGGTACGATACTTCCTGTAGTGATTACCGTTTATGCTGACAGGAGTTTTAGCTTTATCTTAAAAACGCCGCCTGCGGCTGTTTTGATAAAAAAGAAAATTGGACTCGAAAAGGGCAGTCCGACTCCCAATAAGTCTAAAGTTGGGCGCATCACCAGAAAGCAGATTGAAGAAATCGCAAAAGTTAAAATGCCGGACCTGAATGCGGCCAGCATTGAGTCAGCTATGCGCTCTATCGAAGGTACAGCCCGATCAATGGGCGTTGATGTTGTTGATTGATTTTGTATTTTTGTGAAGTCTTGCGCCGTGTGAGACTTCCGGTTACCGCGACCGTTATCGCGGGAGATCTAACGAACAGGAGATGTAATGGCAAAACCTGGCAAAAAGTACCGGGCTGCCGCCTCCAAGATCGAAGATCGTCCGTACGAGTTGATGGAAGCAATTTCCACGATCTCAAGCAACGCTTTTGCTAAGTTTGATGAAACTGTGGAAGTTCACATGCGACTCGGTGTTGACCCTCGCCATGCCGACCAAATGGTTCGCGGCACCATTGTTTTGCCCCATGGAACGGGTAAAACAATGAAAGTGGCGGTTATCGCGGCGGGCGAAAAGATTAAAGAGGCTGAAGCCGCTGGTGCGGAAATCGTTGGCGGTGATGAGCTTGTTGAGCGCATTGCCGGCGGTTTTCTTGACTTTGATGCCCTTGTGGCAACCCCGGATATGATGAAGGGTGTTGGTCGCTTAGGAAAAGTATTAGGTCCGCGCGGCTTAATGCCCAATCCGAAGACAGGCACAGTAACTATAAATGTTGCTCTGGCCATCAAGGAAATTAAAGCCGGAAAAGTGGAATACCGCGTAGATAAAACGGGTATTATTCATGCTCCGGTGGGCAAACTGTCCTTTGGCGCTGAAAAATTAGCTGAAAATGCCAAAGCCCTTATGGACGCCGTCCAAAAGGCCAAACCATCGGCGGCCAAGGGTAAGTATGTGAAAGCAATCCATATGGCCTCGACAATGGGACCCAGCGTGTCTGTGTCCTTGAGTGTCCTTGAAAAGTGAGGTGGCTATGGACCGGATTAAAAAGCAAAATGAAATTAAGGAACTGAAAGGCACTTTTGCCTCCGCTAAATCTGCTGTTATCCTTGGATTTAAGGGTTTAACGGTTGATAAAGACACAGTTCTGCGCCGTACGCTCCGCGAAAGTAAGGCTCATTACCGGGTTTCAAAAAACACCCTGCTTCGCCTGGCTGTTAAAGAGACCAGTTTTGAACCTTTAACGGATCATTTTAAAGGTGCCACAGCAGTTGCCACAAGTGATAGCGATGTGGTCGGATTAGCTAAGACAATATACAATTTCCTGAAAGAAAACCCCACTGTCACTTTTAAGGGCGCCATTTTAGACGGCCAACTCACTACAGTGAAGGATTTTCAGACAATAGCCGAGCTACCAAGCCGAGAAACACTCATTGGAAAGCTACTGTATCTCATGCAATACCCGATTTCTGGTCTAGCAGTTGCATTAGATCAAATTCGCCAGAAAAAAGAGGAAGCAGGTTCATAACGCCTGCCTCAATAACACAAACATTAACTTTGGAAGGATGTATCCATGGCTCTTACCGCTGATAAATTGATACAAGAAGTTGAAACCATGACTGTTCTTGAGCTTGCCAATTTAGTCAAAGCTCTCGAAGAACGATTTGGCGTATCCGCCTCCGCCGTTGCGGTTGCTGGCGCCCCTGCCGCCGGAGCTGCACCAGCGGCGGAAGAAAAGACAGAATTTGACGTTGTGCTTGCTGACGCTGGTTCGAATAAGCTCAATGTTATTAAGGCCGTCCGCGAAGTGGTTGCCGGCCTTGGATTGAAGGAAGCGAAAGACTTGGTTGATGGCGCTCCAAAGGCAATTAAAGAGGGCGTTACCAAGGAAGAGGCTGCTAAACTTAAAGAAAAACTTGAGGCCGCTGGCGCCAAGGTTGAAATTAAGTAGTATCCGTTTTGACGCTGAGTTTGACATTGTATAAACTCACGCACCGCCAAATAATGCCAGGTTGCGTTCAAAGGAGCGCAACTTGGTATAGCAGTTCTGTTTATTGTAGTTGAACTGCTATGTCAGGATTTGCTTGCAAATCATGGCCGTGAATCGCTTGCAAAATCTCGGTTTTACAAGTTAAATTATGAAGCAAATAAAATTTCAGTACGCAATTTTGATTGGAAGTCAGACAACACTCTGGTATGATTATTCCTTGCGCCCGATTTTAAACTCGGGTTTTGCTTTCTTTCTTAATTAAGGCTTCGGTTGCAATACCTTTATCGCACTAGTGAAAACGGTATCCAGATTCGCACGGGTGGGTATGCCCTGTGCGACCAAGTAAATTTTTTTCTCAGCCGCTTGACTTATCAAATCAGAAATTTCCACACCAAGTCTCTAAGGGATTTGGCTTATTCCAGGAGTGAATCATGGGTGTTCAACAGAACATTTATCGTCAGCGCGTTTCGTTTTCGAAAATCCGCTCCCTGGTTCCGATTCCAAACTTGATTGACATTCAAAAACGCAGTTACGATGAGTTTCTGCAAATGAATCTTCTTCATACGGAACGTGAAGGCCGAGGACTAAAGGCTGTTTTTGACAGCATGTTTCCTGTAAACAACGGAAAGAACACAGATGGCTCGGATGCCACCCTTGAGGTAGAGTTTGTTGACTATACCGTAGGGCACTGGGCTTGTAAGTGCGGTAAGCATGAGGGTTCACAGCACTTACGCACCATCTGCAAAAAATGCGGACACAGTATTGTTACGGATC
>JAIRRD010000094.1 GCA_031256155.1 Holophagales bacterium | reverse complement strand
AAACAAAAATCGCCTGAAACGACCCATACTAGGAAAAATGTCTTCAAGTGCCAGCCAGAATTTTTCAAGGTGCTTCAGTATTTCATACACAACTTCGCGCGCAATGCGGCGATCTTTTGTCCATGCAGACTTAGTCACGATCCATGTGTTTGAAGCCAGGCAACCGACTTCTCTCAGTCGCTCTTTTAAATTTGGTCTCATTACTTAAAAACGAACTGGCGACCTTGGGAGCAGATACATAATCCAAGCCAACACCAAACCAATGCCCATCAAGCCCAATGCGTAATTTAGCATACTCTTGATGGTGCGTGCCGGACGCAATGTTGGCTTCAGCATCCCAAGAACTACCGAGATGCCAAACCCCATGATTAAAAAATGTATGACGTGACTGCCAAGAAACCGCATTGAAAAAGAATAGCAGAATTGAACCGCTAAACCAACACTTATTCATGCCGGGTTGTGTTCTATAGTCGAGGTAATTGCAAAACAGTCAGGTTTTGCAATTACCTCAACTGCTCTAATGTACAAGACCAAATGCCGATATGTAATTCGCCAGCGATTCCGGTATTTCAGCAATAATATTGAGTTTCTCCCCATTTGGGTGGTCCAGGGTCAGCTTCCAGGCGTGCAGTGCGGGGTGGGGGCATTCGACAGCGCTACTGTCCATATCTTGCCAGGCTGTGGGGCCTCCATACAGAGGGTCGCCCAGGAGGGGCGCTCCAAGGCTTGCCATGTGAACGCGTATTTGGTGTGTCCTGCCTGTCAGCAGGTCGCATGACAGCAGGGCTAACCCTTTTGATTTACTTAGGACTTTTACTCTTGTTTGTGCCGATCTGCCTTTGGATTGAATGGCCATTTTGGTGCGGTCTGAACGATGGCGGGCAATGGGCGCGTCTATCAGCATACTGCCTATTTCAGGCAATTTGCGTGATTGGCGTGCGATAGCCAGATAAGTTTTCTCTACGGTGCGGGCTTTGAATTGGGCTTGAAGGCAGGTTTTGGCCTCCTCATCTTTTGCCATTGCCATGCAGCCAGATGTGTATTTGTCCAGGCGATGAACCAAGCCGGGCCAAATCAGGATTTCTTCGTCATCCTCGCCATCTGTGTTTTCTGTTGATTGGCCAGGTGCGCTGATTCTCGCCAATAATGCGTTCAAGACGGTTCCCGATGGATGTCCCGGGCCTGGATGAGCTACAAGACCGATTGGCTTGTTGATAATCCACAGCCGGTTATCTTCAAACAGTGTTGGCAAGTCCATTGATTCTGGAATTAAATGCGCCGCCGGCGGGGGCAGGTCAGGTAGTTCTGTTTCCAGTACATCGCCCGCTTTCAGGGTTTGGCCATTCTTGAAAGCGGGAACGCCATTTATAAAAACATTTCCGGCTCTAATCCAGGATTCCCAGCGACTGCGGGGTATTTCGGGTCGCGTTACGGCCAGAAATCTGTCCAGCCGCCCGCTGTTTTCGTTTATTTCAATCCTTATGGTCACTTAAGCGCTCTATGCCTTTGCTTGTCTGGCCGCTCTGCTGAACCAAGTCCAAATCCCTGCGCCAATCAAAATAAAGATTAGAGCTGTTATGCGTCCTGTGGATAGCCAGGGGAGGTTGAGCCAGAATCCGCGATCTATGTCACCGCGCCATGTTTCAAGTATGAGGCGGAAACAACCTTCCATAATGAAATACAGGGAGGCTGCCTGACCCTGGAATTTCTTGAAATGCCTGAATTTGAGCATTGCCCCAAGAATTACTAAGTTGGACAGACCGAAGTAAATTTGAACCGGATGCAGTGTGAGTTCCAAAGGCGTGCCAAAACGGGCGGCGTCATAGTTGTGGTATGTGATGGCCCACGGCTTATCGCAATAGGCACCGTAACAGCAACCAGCGGCAATACATCCAAGGCGGCCAATGGCCTGGCCGAGCGGGACAGCGGAGGTCAGTGAATCCAATGTTTTGGCCAGAGGTAGCTTTAATAAGCGCACTCTCCAAAAAAACGCGGCTGTGGCGACCAGGATGCCACCGTGAACAGCGCCTCCCGCTCGCAGTGTGTTCAGACTGAACACTTGGGACATGGATTCGCCGTTGACGACATCTACTATGACCATCAAGAGCTTTGCGCCCAGAATGCCAGCTATAAGCAACACCAAGCTGATGTCTGTTATGGCGTCAGGGGCTATGCCGTCCTGTTTGGCCAAACGCTTTGCCAGCCATAGCGCGACCAGGAAGCCAAGGGCTAATAGCACACCGTATGTGCCAATTTCAAAAGAGCCAATGCGAAAAAGAATTGGGTGCATAAAGGTCCTATTTGGCTAGAGTTGATAGAGAATGGAGAAAAGATGTAGATGGAAGGAGCCGTGTATGTCCGAAAATGAAATTAAAGCACAAACCTTAGCAAAGCTGTTTGGCGGTGCATTGAAACATTGTCCACCCGACCGGGTTTTAACGGAAGTACTGCCTTTGGAAACAGCTAAAATTTCTTCTATCAGTTTTCTGGCAAATCCCAAATATGTTGCTGTGGCGAGCGAAAGCAGCGCGGGGCTTATTTTGATTGGACCAAATACGGATTTGGGGGAACAGCCGGTTCTGGTTGTGAAAACCCCCTATTGGGCCTTTGCCCAGTGCACGGCCAAGCTACACCCCGAACCAATGCCGGAATTCAGCTATTCGGCTGTTCATCCAACTGTCAGTGTCGGTCTGGATTGTAGCATTGCGCCAATGACGGCTACTATTGGCGCACGCACAGCTATCGGGAACAGGGTTATTATACACCCGGGCGTTCATATTGCCGAGGACTGCATTATTGGCGATGATTGCGAAATTTATTCAGGCGTGGTTATCTACCGTAAAACTAGGATTGGCGATAGAGTGCGGATACACGCTAACAGCGTGTTGGGAGCTGATGGCTATGGATACGCGCTTAATGAGGGTCGTCACAGTAAAGTACCCCAGGTTGGCTGGGTGGAGATTGCGGACGATGTCGAAATAGGAGCTTGCACTACAATTGACCGTGGGGCGCTTGGGCCAACCCGCGTAGGACCTGGTACTAAAATAGATAATCTCTGTCAAATAGCGCACAATGTACAAGTCGGCAGTCACTGCCTGATAGTCAGCCAGACGGGCATCTCCGGGTCAACCACATTGGGCGATTACGTGACCATGGCCGGAAAGGTTGGTACCGCTGGACACATTCACATTGGGTCGCGCAGCATAATCAGCGGAAACTCAATGGTGGCAAAAGATGTTCCCGATGGCAGCCACCTCAGCGGCTACCTGGCGCGTCCGCACAAGGAATGGATGGAGAGTCAGGCGGCTGTGAACCGCTTACCTAAAATACTTAAAAGCCTGAAAGACAAAATAGACAAAACTTAGCAGGCTTAGCAGAGTGCTGTTTTCTGGAGACTGTAATGGCAAAACAAGAAGAACCGACAATCATCTATTCAATGATGCGCGTTTCAAAAATCTATAACAACAAGACGGTTATTAAGGACATCAGCCTTGGATATTACTATGGGGCAAAGATTGGTGTACTGGGGCTGAATGGCGCGGGCAAATCCACTGTTTTGCGTATTATGGCCGGTGTGGACAATGACTTCAACGGCGAGGCCGTTCTGAGCAAAGGCTATTCCACTGGTCTTCTTGAACAGGAACCGGCACTGGATGAATCCAGAACTGTGCGCGAAATAGTGAGTGAAGGCGCTGGTGAACAGTCAGAATGGCTGCGGGAATACAATGAGATAAGCGAAAAATTTGCGGATCCGGACGCTGATTACGATGCGCTCCTGGCCAGACAAGCTGAGTTGCAGGACAAGATTGATGCGGCTGATTGCTGGGATCTTGATTCACGCCTGGAACAAGCGATGGAAGCACTGCGCTGCCCTGACCCCGATACGCCTATTAAGGTGTTATCCGGCGGTGAGCGCCGCCGCGTCACTCTTTGCAGACTGCTAATAAGGAAGCCGGATATTCTGCTGTTGGACGAGCCTACAAACCATCTGGATGCTGAAACCGTGGCCTGGCTTGAAAAACACTTACAGAATTACAAGGGTACAGTTATAGCTGTCACTCACGACAGGTATTTCCTGGATCACGTTGCTGAATGGATTTTGGAACTGGACCGTGGAGAGGGTATCCCTTGGAAAGGCAATTATTCCAGTTGGTTAGAACAAAAGAAAAACCGATTTGCTCTGGAAGAAAAACAGGACAATAAGCGCCAAAAGACACTGGAACGCGAATTGGAATGGATTCGCATGTCGCCAAAGGGCCAGCACGCCAAGAGCAAAGCCCGCATAGCAAATTACGAAAAACTCGCAGACGCTGATACCAGGGAGAAGGAAACCGAATTGGAGATTTATATCCCCAGTGGTCCGCGATTAGGCGACGTGGTTGTAGAGCTTGATAATGTGAGTAAAGCCTTTGGAGATAAAGTTCTATTTGAATCTCTCTCTTTCCGTATGCCAAGGGCTGGGATTTTGGGTGTAATAGGTGCCAATGGCGCGGGTAAGACCACGCTGTTACGCATGATTACAGGCCAGGAAACGCCCGATAGTGGGTATGTAAAAATCGGGGAAACGGTGAAAATGGCCTGTGTGGATCAGTTACGATCTGGTCTGGACACCGGGAAAAGTGTATTTGAAGTTGTCAGTGGAGGTTACGAGCTAATTGCTCTGGGTGGAAGGGAAATTAATGTGCGGGCATGGCTCAGCCGCTTTGGCTTCAGGGGCGATGACCAGCAAAAAAAGGTCAGAGAGCTGAGCGGCGGTCAGCAAAATCGCTTGAACCTGGCGTTGACGTTAAAGAGTGAATCGAATCTGTTATTTTTTGACGAACCCACAAATGATTTGGATGTAAACACCATGCGGGCGCTGGAAGAAGCCATAGAGAGCTTTGCGGGCAGTGCTGTGATAGTCAGCCATGACAGATGGTTTCTGGATCGTCTGGCTACTCATATTCTGGCTTTTGAGGGTGATTCCAGGGTCGAGTTCTTTGACGGCAACTATACAGAATATGAACAATACAGAAAAGACGTGCTGGGCCTCAAACCTTTTGACCCCCACAGAATCAAATATCGCAAACTGACCAGGTAACGATAAAATTGGAGCTTCTTGCAAAACCCTGCGTTGCGTCTGCTCCAGTCGGGCGCAGCCTACCACTCCGTGGACTTGCAAAACCAGAGGTTTTGCAAGTGGCTAAATTGGCATGAGAAAACTTTTGTAAAATTTGCGAATTGCATTTAGCCTGAATATCATGGAAAGTTTTTGTAATGACCTTTGACCCAAATCAATTTGACAGCATGGAACTGTATTGTGGGTTTTGCCATGACCCCGCAGCTCATCTTGGATGCCATGTGTGGATGGATGGCCTCTTTTTCAGAACCTTTCAGCCAAATGTGGACTGCGTGGCTCTGATTGATGCCAGAAATAACTCTATGTTGACTGAATTGAAGCGTGTGGATTCAGAGGGACTTTTTGAAGCGCATCTGCCGGATCAGCCAGAGTTTTTTCCGTACAGGTACCGCATGACTTCAGGTTCCCATTCATGGGAGCTGGAAGACACATATTCGTTCGGTCCTGTCCTCGGTGAGTTGGATCGCTATTTGATGGGCGAAGGAAATCACCTGGAAGCGTACCAGAAGCTGGGGGCGCATCCGTGCAAAAAAAATGGGATTGACGGCGTTGCGTTTGCCCTTTGGGCACCTAACGCCAGACGGGTTTCCGTTGTCGGCAGTTTTAATCATTGGGACGGCAGATGCCATTTGATGCAGCAGTACGCCATGAATGGCATCTGGGAGTTGTTTATTCCGCGCCTAGTTCCCGGCGATTTTTACAAGTTTGAAATTCAGGGACTAAACGGCGATTTAATGCCGCTAAAGTCCGATCCTTTTGCTTTCCGCAGTGAATTGGCACCGAATTGCGCGAGCATCGTGCATGGACTGACTGAATTTAAATGGCGGGACGAAGTTTGGATGAAGAACCGCCATAACTATAATTCACATAAAGCACCCGTCAGTATTTTTGAGGTGCATTTGGGGTCAAAAAAACAAAAAAATGACGGTTCTTTCCTGTCATACCTGGAACTGGCCGATCAGTTAGTTCCATACGTAAAGGGTCTGGGCTACACGCATATACAACTGCTCCCCGTCTCTGAGCATCCTTTTTACGCTTCGTGGGGTTATCAGCCACTGGGGCTGTTTGCGCCCACGAGTCGCTATGGGAAACCCGATGATTTCAAGGCATTTGTTGATGCCGCTCATCAAGCCGGATTGGGAGTCTTTCTGGATTGGGTGCCTGCACATTTTCCTGAAGATTCACATGGATTGGCGTTTTTCGATGGGACTCATCTTTACGAGCACGCTGATCCACGCCAGGGGCGTCATCAGGATTGGGGAACATTAATCTATAACTATGGCCGTGAGGAAGTTCGCAATTACCTGATTGCAAATGCCCTGTTCTGGCTGGATCAGTTCCATATTGATGGACTTCGAGTTGACGCTGTGGCTTCAATGCTATATCTGAACTACAGCCGCCAGGAAGGGGAGTGGATACCCAATCGCTATGGCGGAAAAGAAAATCTGGAATCCATAACTTTTTTGCGGCGTCTTAATGAAATTGTCTATGGCAGGTTTCCTGATGTAATGATGATTGCCGAAGAGAGTACTGCATGGCCCGGCGTGAGCCGCCCCACGGCGTGGGGGGGTCTGGGTTTTGGCCTTAAGTGGGATATGGGCTGGATGCATGACACGCTGCGCTATCTGGGGCGTCATATGCTCCAT
>JAIRRD010000091.1 GCA_031256155.1 Holophagales bacterium | reverse complement strand
GGATTTTTCAATTACCTCTAACTAACTTTTGCCTTTTTTTTTTTTTTTTTAGCCGATGAGGATTTATTGGGAATAGGCGGTCCGCCTTTGGAGTATTCGCCATTGGATAATTCAAGTTCCCAGCTTATTTTGTCGCCAGTTTTTAAGCCGATGCGTTTGAATGTTCCGGCTGGAAATTCAATGAAGTGGCGGCTTAAGCAACTGCCGCCGTAAGAGGGACAATCATCACCACGCATGGGTGAACACGGGGGGACGTTTTCCACTGTTTCCAGCACAGTGCCGTCAGCACGAACCCAGGCTACGTCCAGAGAAATCAGGCAATTCTTCATCCAGATTGAGTGATAGCTGTCCTGTTCATATACAAAAAACATGCACCGGTCTGATTTTAAGTTTTCTCTGTACATCAGGCCGCGAGCGTGTTCAGCGGAGGTGCGGGCTACTTCGGCTAAAAACCGTTTGCCTTTGACTACAACAAATCCGCCATCAACAGTGACATTCGCATTGGCGGTGTCAGCGATGCTAAGAATAAGAGCTATACTCAAAAAAATCTGATGCGTCATATACCTCTCCATAAGCTGCTATAGCGTTGTTTGAATTGAACAATCCAACTTCTCAAGACCCAGAGCATTTTGCGCTTGTGATGCTCTCTTTACGGCAAGCAAAGCTTGCCTAAGAGCATCACGCAACTGTGATTTGCAAGCAAATCCCAGCTTAGAGCAGTTTACCTTCTAAAAGTTAAACTGCTCTAAACCACTATATTTTCCATGTTACCCTATATGTATGAAGATGTGGAGATGAAATGCGATTTGTCAGATGTATACTTGCTTTATATGCACTATTTTTTTATACAATCTTTGCGGCCTTTGCTGTGGAACCCCAAAAATCCCTGAGAACGAGACGTGTAAGCGGACAAATCAAAATAGATGGCCATCTGGATGAGTCTGATTGGCAGGCACTCCCGGTGGCTACGGATTTTACGCAGGATTGGCCGGACCTTGGCAGGACGGCGACGCTAAAAACAGAAGTCAAAGTCCTGTACGACAATAATTTCCTATACATCGGAGCGAGGATGCACCACCCGCATGGCAAAGCCAGCGTGGTAAAGCGCGTCCACAGGCGAGATCAGCTAAGCAACAGCGATTGGTTTGGAGTATTTGTTGACAGCTTGCTCGACAGGAGCACCGCTTTCGGCTTTTTAGTGAATGCAGCTGGAGTCCAGGCGGATGAAATGTGGTACAACGACACATCCTATGACAAAAGCTGGGATGGCGTCTGGGAGAGTGCTGTTTCGGTTGACGAGGGTGGCTGGACAGCCGAAATCAAGATTCCCCTCTCCCTTCTGCGAATCCACCCAGGCCGCGGCGCACAAACCTGGGGCATCAATTTTCTCCGCCAAGACGAGGGCGCGTTCCGGGAATACACTTGGTGGGATATAGTCCCAAGGGGTCAGTCGGCGTTTGTGAGCAGGTTTCCGCTATTGTTGGGCATAGAGGGACTTGAGCCTCATCTGAGGCGTGAGTTGATTCCTTATGCAAGCACGCAGCGAAAGTTTGAGACAACCGAGACATGGTTTGACGACCGCAAATGGGCCAATCGGGTTGGTTTGGACGCCCACCTTGGAGTGACGACGTCCTCCCAGCTTGATTTGACAATCTGGCCCGACTTTGGGCAGGTGGAGGTTGACCAAGCCGTAATAAATCTTGGCACGACAGAAACATTTTTCCCAGAAAAACGCCCTTTCTTCCTAGAAGGGTCAGATTTGTTCCGCGTCATTGGCCAAGATTTATTTTATAGCAGGCGCATCGGGCGCGGGATATATGCCTCGCCACCCAGGGAAGGCGAAACCATGTTGGAAGCTCCAAGGGCTACGGATATTGGCCTCGCCGCCAAATACACTGCAAAAATGCAGTCTGGCTTCAACTTGGGTGTGCTAGGTGCGTCGGTAGAGCCGGCCAGGGCAAAAATGTTGGATGCCGATGGCAATAAGTTTGACAGGGAAATATACCCATTGTCCAATTTCGGCGTAGCTCGCGTCCAACAGTTTTTGGACAACAGGGGGAGCTATATCGGCGGATTCGCATCCTACACGCGTCAGGCGAGCGACAGCGGACGCGAGGCGAAGACTTATGCCCTGGACGGAATTTATCGTACCCCTGGCATGAGCACGATGATACAGGCATCACTGGCAATGTCAGACGCAGGATGGCGAAACCGAGATGCAGAAGACGGCTGGATGGGCCACCTTTCCGCAAACAGAGTATGGGACAATGGTCTAGCAATCCTCTTTGCCGCAGCGAATGCAAGCAGGACATTCAATCCCAACGATGTCGGGTATCTCAGCCGCAGCGACTATCAGACAGGGCTGTTGACGGTCCAAAAACACCAAGACCATAACTGGTGGGTAGTCCGCAATTACTCAGCAAGTCTGAGCGCCAATGTGATTAGGGATCAGGCCGGTACAGAGCTTAAAAAATCCGTTTACGGCACGACTCGCTTTAATTTTATGAACTTTTGGTATTTTTCCTGCACTGTCGGCATTGACTTTCCAGCATACAGCGACATGGAATTGAGGACGTTTTGGGACCCAGTGAAAAAATACTTGCACACCCCAGAACGCCCATTCATGGAGTTGATGGCAGACACGGCGATGCAAAAGCCCTACTATGTGCGCGTATCCTGGGATCAGCAGAAATCCGAAGGAGGTCCGAGCAACAAATACGGCATCAATCAGACCATCAAACCCCATTCAGCTTTCGAAATACAGCTGGGCACCACCTATGTGAAAGAAGAAGGCGAAAGGAGCTGGGTACAGACAAGCCAAGGTATCCCAATAACGGGGCTTCGCACATTGAACAAAATAGACCAGACCCTGCGCCTGTCATATGCTATCAACCCGCATCTAACCATGCAATTTTTCAGCCAGTGGCTGGCAGGTACTTGGAATTTTAGGGACTTCAAATGCTACGTGGACGACAACACCTTGGCTTCATGGCAAGACATCAGCGACGCAGCCGCAAGCGACAGAAATTGGATTGTCAATTTAATAACCAGATGGGAATTTCGGCCTGGCTCTACTGCATATCTTGTTTATACGCACGGTGCTTCAACAGACCAGTTGGTCAGCCAAAATGCCAGCCTAATCCCGTGGAATGATTTATCAGTCCTGAAGCATCTGCCAAGCGATGATGTGGTTCAGCTGAAAATCAGTTGGCTGTTCAGGTGAGCCGCTATATAATTATAGATGCAAATTGGAGTAAAAAAAACACTTGACTTAATCAAACGATTGATTAAAACTGAAAAACGGGCTGATAATTGTTTTAATCGCCTTATGCAATGAGTGTTTTTTCTATGATGCAACAATCGCAGGAACAGAATCAAGATAGCTATAAGCGCCTGATGGAAGCGGCAATTCTGGCCTTTGCTGAAAAAGGCTTTGATGGAGCTGGGGTTCGTCAAATCGCTCGGGACGCAAAAGTAAATCCGGCCATGATTGCTTACCATTTTGGAAATAAGGAGGGTATGTACGAAGCCGTGCTGCGGTGGATGTATGATGATTTTTCTAGGAGGCTTCAAAATGTACCAGACGTGCCAGTTCCAAATACACCCAATGCACGAAACATAGCTCTGTCTGTTTTTGATACCACCATAAGAAAATTATTCCAAGACTGTGTGGTTTTCGCAAACACGGATAGTAGCTCTAAGTTGCTCTATGAAGCTATACACAAACTCTGGACACATGAGATGACATCGCCGAGAACCAAAATATTTGATGATTTAATTTGTCAATTACGCGCACAGGTAGATTGCTTTATTGCTTGCATTAACATACTAAAGCCCGGAATTTCCAGAATTGAATCAGATGCTGTGATGATAAGCATTCATGGAGCGGTTTTGTTTTTTTATAAACATTTTGATATTTTTCAAAGGGTGCGCGGGCGTTCTTACACTGACAGCGACTTGGAAAATCTGGTTCAACATTTTGTTGATTTTACGCTGCGGGGTTTAGGTATCCCCAATGCTTTTTCTGATGAGGAAGCTTGAGTATGCTCATATTTTTTTCGTCAGTGGTTGTTGATTTTCAAGAGAGTTTGAATAATGTCATTTGAGGAACTGGAACGCATGGTCAAGTATTTCGTAGATTTCAGCGTCAGGGGCCTGGGCATCCCCGACGCCGTTGCCACTGAAGGAAACTGAATATGCCAATCTTTTTACCGCCAGCGGTCATTGATTGCCAGGAGGCTCCCCGCCCCCTGGATGCTGGGAAAATCAAGTTGGACTTCATGGGGGCCCAAGCGAGCGCAAGGGCGGAGAACCCTCTGCTGAAGGCGGCGAAGGCTGCTATAGCCGAACGCAGGGGTCAGATAAGGACGGTGGGGGCGGATGTCTTCCCGCAGTTCACTATAACTGGTGACTTCAGCAGGATGAAGGAGGTGTCGATGCTGAACAGTAGCTTTGGAGAGAGCCTGCTGGGGGGGGAGAACCCAATGCCGGGGCTGGACGCGAGCGCGTTTACGACACCCAGAACTTACTACACGACCAATATGGGCATTGTCCAGCCCCTCTTCTATTTCGGCAAGATAAGCACGGCCGTTGATATAGCTAAGATGGGGGAAAAAGAGGCGAATCAGGCATATAGGACCTCTGAGCTGAATGTGCTGCACGGTGTGGCCAAGGCCTACCTCGCCGTCCTGGCCGCGAAGGCGGAGACGGAAGTGATACAGTCGCGTATATTGGCAGCGCAGCAGTTCCTTAATGATGTGACGGCCAAACTGGAGGTACAGAGCGCCACGGTGCTGGATCGCCTGAGGGCCGAAAGTGAGCTGCTGGCTGTCATGCCGGATGCGTTGCAGGCGGAGGCTGGCCTGAAGAGGGCGGTGGAGGTACTATGCGGAATGTTGGGTCTGGATCCAAGAACTGACTTGGATCTGGCCGACATGGGCCTGCCCCCGGAAGTCGAAGGGGCCTCCAAGGGTGAGGAGCGCAGCGAGATAGCCCAGATGAAGATGCAAGAAAACATGCTGAAGGCCAACAATAAAATCATAAGGTCTGATATGTTGCCCAAGTTCGACCTGAATGCCCAATATGGCTATCAGGCGAGCAAGACCGAAAACCTGTTCAAAGCGCCGTATGACCCTTGGCGCGTGACCGTGTCAATGCGCTGGCCCGTCTTTGATGGTCTGCGTACAAGCGGCAGGCTCGCCCAGAACAGGGCGCAACTGGAGCAGTTGCAGCAGACGCGGATAAATCAGGAGCGCAACTTTGCCGTGGACATGCAGAGCGCGGAACGCGAGCTAGTGAAGGCGAAGGCATTTCTGGATGCGGCCCGTAAGGCCCACGACACCGGTCAGGAGGCTTTGCGCGTCAGTCGGGAATCCTTTGACCTGGGCCTGATAACGAGCTTGGATCTGCTACAAGCCGAGCGTACGGCACACCAGTTACAGAGCCAGTTGCGGCGAGCGGAATTGGGTGTCTGGGGTGCCATCTTTGACCACCGCCGCTCGCTTTCACTGTTGCCGAACTAATAACCCAATAACCATCGAAGTCGCAAGTAGAGGAAAAAATGAAAATAAGCACTTGGATTGCTATCGGCTCTGCGCTGACCATTGTCATTGTTGGCTCCATCATGTACCACAGGGGCAAGCGCAGCAAAGAATTGACCAAGCAGCAACACATCAAGGATATGTCCGAGATTCCGGTCACGCTTGCCAAGGTGGAGCTAAAGAGCTTTCGCACCACCATCCCTTTTACCGGTAATCTACTGGCGGTGAATAGGGCGGAGCTTAAGGCTGAGGTGACGGGGCGTCTGACGCGGGTTGCTGTGCAGGAGGGGGATCGCGTTGGTCGGGACTCGGTACTCTCCGCGCAGGACGAAGAGGACTTGCTGCTCGGCGTGCAGGCGGCTGAGGCTCAGTTTGTCCAGGCGACGGCCCAGGCGGAACAGGCTACCAGAGACTTTGATCGGGCAAAGCAACTGCTGGAAAAGAGCAGTATCACGAAACAGGCTGAACAGCAGGCAGAGACCATGTACACTGCGGCAATGGCAGGTGCCAGGGCCGCCGAGAGCAATCTGGGTCTGGCTAAGAGCAGGCTACACAAGGCCCAGATAAGAAGCCCTTTCGAGGGCCAGGTGGCCAGGAGCTACGTCAAGGTGGGTGAGATGCTCAATCCGGGCCAGCCCGCCTTCAGCATCGTGGACAACAGGAGGATGGAGATAGAGGCGGATTTGCCCGCTGAAAATATCGGCCTCATCAGAACCGGTCTGCGAGTCATTTTCTTTGTTCACGGTTTTGAAACATCTTTTGAGGGCAGGGTAGCAAATGTTGCGCCAGCCTTGGTTCAGGACGGCCGTACGCTGCGGGTGAGGATAGAGGTACCTAATGAAGATGGTCGTCTAAAGAGTGGACTTTTTGCTGAAGGCGAAATAATTTCTGGTCAGGTGCTTGAAAAACCTGCGTTACCTTCCAATGTGCTTACAGTGGCCGGGAAGAGTGCGGACGTGTACATCGCAGAGAATACCATTGCCCGCCTCAAACGCATCACTATCGGTTACGAACAGCAGGGGTGGAGACCCATTGAAAAGAACGGTCTCATGCCGGGAGAATTTATAGTTGCCCAGGGGCGTGACTTGGTATCAGAGGGGATGCGAATTCGTGTGGTGGAGATTCAGGAGTCCCAGGAAGACCAAAATAAAACAGAAGCCCCCCAGAGGGATGTTGTGAACGAACAGGCTGAGCAGCAGGTGAACTGAGATGTTTTTATCCAATCTGTCTATTAAGCGCCCGGTTTTTACAACCTGTGTGATGTTGGCTCTCGTGGTGCTGGGGCTTTTCAGCCTCAGCAGACTTGGGGTTGACCTCAACCCGGATGTTGAGTTTCCCTTTGTGACGGTAAGCGTTGTCTATCCCGGTGCCAGTCCGGATGCCGTTGAACAGGATGTTGCCAGAAAGATAGAGGAGGCCATCAACCCCCTCGAAAAGCTGAGGAGCGTAAGTTCTACCAGCATGGATTCTGTGGGCATTATATTCGCCGAGTTTGAGCTGGAGCGCGAGGCGGACAAGGCTATGGACGATGTCAGATCTGCCGTGGCAACTATCAGGCGGAACCTCCCTGAAACGATGCAAGAGCCGGTGATTCAAAAGGTTGACCCATCACAAACTCCCGTACTGAGCCTAGTTGTGCGTCCGCAGGAAAAAGCGACTGGCATGACCCCTAAGGAACTGACGCGGATAGCGGATGAATTCCTGAAGCGCCGCCTGGAAAATGTGCCGGGTGTCGGTACGGTGGATCTTGTGGGCGGTGCCAAGCGCGAGGTGGGTGTTAAAGTGGATCCGCGCAGGATGGAGGCGCTGGGAATAACTCTTTCCCAGATAATGGGTGCGCTGGGTAGCGACACTTTGGCCGTGCCGAGCGGTAACTTGCGGAAGGACACGCGCGAGATAGCTCTGCGTGTGGACGCTAAGGCCCAGCAGGTAACTGACTTTGAGCATGTGGTGGTGGGCAACCTGAAGGGCAGACCCATAGAGCTACAGGAAGTTGCGGATGTCATAGATGGAATAGAGGAGCGGCGCTCCATGGCCCTGCTGGACGGCCAGAACGCTGTTGCGCTGGAACTGCGCCGCCAAAAGGGGGGCAACACGGTGGAGATGGTCAATAACGTCATCTCCGTGCTGAATCGCCTTGGGCCCGAACTTGACGAGATGGGTGTGGAGGTCTTCAAGGCCAAGGACAATTCGTGGTTCATTACCGATTCCGTCCACGATGTGGCGGTTGCCATCATATTGGGCGGCCTGATTACAGTCTTAATTGTATTCTATTTTCTGAGGTCGTGGCGCAGTACGATCATCACCAGTCTCACGCTGCCCGTCTCCATAATTAGCTCGTTCATCATAATGAAGACGCTGGGCTTCACGCTGAACAATATGACTCTGATGGCGCTTTCACTGGCTGTGGGTATTCTTATAGATGATGCAATCGTTGTGCGCGAAAATATCACGCGTCACGCAGAGATGGGCAAGGATCACGTTCAGGCCGCCATTGACGGTACGGATGAAATAGGACAGGCCGTTGTGTCCACCACTATGTCGATATTGGCCGTGTTTGTTCCTGTGGCGTTCATGGGTGGCATAGCGGGCAGGTTCTTCTTCTCCTTCGGCATAGTTGTCGCGTTCGCCGTTGCGGTGTCGCTCTTCGTTAGCTTCACCCTCGACCCCATGCTGAGTGCTGTCTGGCCCGACCCGGAACACAGGCAGGGGCATACTGTGACCCGCAGTGTCAGACACGGCTTCATAATGAGATCCGTTGACTTGTTCAATGAATATATGGACAGGCTTGAAAACTTTTATAAAACGACCATTCAGTGGGCGATGGGTCACAGAAAGGCTGTGATGACCATAGCTGCGGTGAGTTTCTTCGTGTCTATCCCCCTGATGGGCCTCTTGGGTAATAATTTCCAGCCGGACTTCGACAGGGGCGAACTGGAGGTCTCGTTTAAAACTGAGCCTGGAGCGCATCTGGAGGCAACGGCGCGCAAGGCCGCTGAACTGGAAAGAATTATCCGCACTAACCCGGATGGAACCCCAAATCCCGAAATTGACTTCCTGTACACGACGATAGGGACGGGGATGATGGGGACTATGAACGAAGGCAGTGTGTACGTGAAGCTCGCGGAGGGCAAGAGGCGCGGTCACATTGATCTCAGACGGGACTTCCGCGAACGCCTGGGTCGCGTGCCGGGTGTGGAGATAGGCGTGGGTCAGGCTGGTATGGGTGGACAGAGCAGTAGGTCCATCGCTATATCTATCCTGGGTCCCGAACGCAAGGCGACAGAAAAGTCGGAGCCACTGGTGAGGGCTGTCTTTGAAAAGATTACGGGAGCCGTGGACATAATATCTAGCAACGACCGGGGCAAACCCGAAATCAGACTCGTCATAGACAGGAAGCGGGCTTCTGATCTGGGTGTGTCCCCTATGTCCGTGGCGAATGTGGTGCGGCCTATGGTGGATGGTGTGGACGTTGCCAAGTTTGAGGATCTTTCGGGTGAGCAGTACAATGTGAGACTGCGCCTGTCCGACCAGAACCGTGCGACGGTGGAGCAGTTAGGTGCGCTGACTGTGACCTCTACTAAGAAGGATCAAGCCGGAAACAATATAATGGTGAAGGTGGCCAACGTGGCCAGTTTTGAGGAGGGTCTCGCGCCCGCGAGGCTGCAGAGGAGCAATCTGCGCTCCAGAGTGACTCTGAGTTCCAACATGGAGGGCAAGACGCTGACAGAGATAACCGGCGAATTGGCCAGAGGTGTGGCGGAGTTACAGACCAGGGGCAGCCTTCCACCTGGTGTGACAGCGGAATTTGATGGTATGGCCAAGTGGAC
>JAIRRD010000084.1 GCA_031256155.1 Holophagales bacterium | reverse complement strand
ATGCACGCCTTTCTGTGGAATACATTTGCATATTTAGAAGACCTTGGCATCCAATTTCTTGGATGGATAAATCTATTTGTCAGCCCCTTGCTCCACATGGCTTTCGTATCAGCCCTATTGCTTCAGTGGTGGCTGTGCCGCATTGATCTGACCCATCACATGCCGCGCAGCGCAAAAGAATGGCTAATACATCTTAAAGACAGTTTTTTCAGGCTCTGGGCGCACCCGGTACGGTGGGGGAATATTGTTTTTTTTGGTACCGCGATACGGATCGGCCTTGTGTTTTGTGTTTTGCATCTGGCCTGGAACTGGGGGGGACAGTCGGTTTCGCGGGTTTGGACATTCTTTTTTCTGCAAATTGCAGTCAGCGCAATCAACGCATGGATTATCGGCTGGGTGCTGAGAGTGACGGCACACTACTGGAAACATGATATAGCAGTGCGCTCAGAGATCAGATCGCTTGAATCATCCATTAGAGCAAATTCACTTTGATATGGCACATCATTATTGCGGTTCACGTCTGCGCTCACTGTTCCGCTCACTTGCTATCGCAGGATCGCTTCACTCTCAGCGCAGACTAAGTGCTACGTGCCATTTCAACTTTTTCAAAGTTGAAATGCTCTAGGTTATAAAATCCAGATAAATGGCAAAATGTACTTGGAGGCTATCCATGTCAGAAAAAATGAACGACAGAGAACTCATAGACTTGGTTAAAAGGGTTTTTATCCCCCGGACAAACGAAAAAGCTCTTGGAGTCATGGTTGATTTGCCGGACGCAGTGGTGGGAGACGATAATGCCTGGGCCGCCAGGCGCGAAATAGCCTTGGAATGGGTTGCCACACTGCGCCGAAACAGAGATGAACTGGGGCTTGATACACATTTGATAGCCTATACAAATGTTCGTACCAATAACGGAGACTTGCCGGAAAGCGCATGGGTTCTGGATGGAGCCCCGCTTCCAACCTCATCAAGCGGCCTTGATATAAATTCTTCCATCGCTATGGAAAAGGTGTACGCAGAGCATCCGATTCTGATAGCTATCACTAAATTTAGTTCTACGGCTCCGCTGAAAATGGCCGCTAAAAAATATGGTATCAGAGCCGCCACCATGCCAGGTTTCAGCGAAGCCATGATTCCGGCATTAAAGCTCGACTATACTGAAATCAACCGCCGTGTGAACATCCTAAAAAATTTGCTTGATCGCGCTGTAGGCGCTGAATTTATGTTCAGCCACCCTACGGGACAATCCAAATTGCACTTGGATTTGCGTCACAGAGCCGCGCACGCATCCGGGGGGTTGGTGCCTGAGCTAGGCATTGCTGGTAATTTGCCTTCCGGCGAAGCTTACATCGTACCTTATGAAGGTGAAATCCAAGACGACCCAAGCCGCAGTGAGGGTGAACTGCCTGTTCAATTCGGAAGCGAAATCGTCTTTTACCAAATCAAGGGCAATCGTGCGATTGCGGTGGCGTCCACAGGTCCGCAGTCAAAATTTGAGGCAGCATTGCTGGCCAGAGAGCCTGGATACTCAAATTTAGCTGAGCTGGGCCTTGGGGTCTTGTCCCCATTCGGTGTCAAACCGATAGGCGCTGTTTTATTGGACGAGAAACTCGGCCTGCACATTGCCTTTGGCCGCAGTGAACACTTTGGCGGTCAGGTGGGGCCAGACGCTTTTTCCTCACCGGATGCTGTGATTCACATTGACAGAGTATATGTGCCTGAAACACAGCCCGATATTTGTCCAGAGATCGTTGACCTGAATTTTGAGGACGGCAGTACATTGCCGCTCATGAGGAAAGGCGATTACGTGATAACTTTTTGATAGCAGTTCGGCTTTTCAAAGTTAAACTGCTCTGCCAGGATTTACAAATAAATCCTGGTTGCGTGTTGCTTGTAAGTGGGCTTTGTTCCCATTAGGTGAGCAATAAAACGAAAGATGCTATATAGGAGTTTAATTGCGTTCGAATAAGGAAAAGAAGCCGTTGCTCAGACGTTTGATCGTATATGTCCTGTTGTTCCTGGCAACCATTTTAGCCATGAACGTGTTGGTGGCGCTCTTTTTTCGCGTAGTCCCCGTGCCGTTTTCCTCATTTATGATTCAACGCAGGGTTTCAGCCTGGTCAGATTCCGTTCCCTATACGTCACGCCATCAATGGAGGCCCCTGAATGAAATATCCCCCGCCATGGGGCTTGCCGTAATCGCCGCTGAAGATCAAAAATTCCCAAATCACTTCGGATTTGACTGGCAGGCGATCGAAAAAGCCCTTGCTCACAATGAGCGTAGCAAGCGTAAGCGGGGCGCTTCCACCATAACACAGCAAACGGCTAAAAATATGTTTTTATGGGAGACTAGGTCGTGGCTCCGCAAAGGGTTTGAGGTTTGGTTTACCTTGCTGCTTGAAACACTTTGGCCAAAAAAGCGGATATTGGAGGTCTATCTAAACATTGTGGAGTTTGGGGATGGAGTATATGGCGTGGAAGCGGCATCGCAGCACTATTTTCGCAAACCGGCAAAAAAACTGAAGCCAAAGGAAGCCGCACTTCTAGCGGCGGTACTCCCAAACCCCCGCAAATTCAAAGTCAATGCCCCAACGCAGCAGGTTCTCGCCAAACAAGCGTGGATATTGAAACAAATGAGGCAACTGGGCGGCGAGACCGTTGTAAAAGATTTGTGAGAATATTCACAAGATTGAACCGCTGTAATACTATAGTCGTTTTACTTGTGGAGCATAACAATGCTCCACAAGTAAAATGCGCGGATGCGCTAGACTGCGCCGTAATGGAGCGAGCCGCCATCGGCTGGGAGCGAAATGGGAGGCGTAGGTGGTGCTTGCCTATCTGTACCGTTTGTCAAGGGCGTTGACTATAAATAAAATATTTTCAAATTTGTTTATAAAAATTTATTGAATTTTAATTTTTAAGATAATCCTCCACTGTTAAGAAAATAATTTCGTCATTTGATTTTGTCATGATATATGTAATACCCTCACGCAAATCATTTGCTAAAGGCGCGGCTTTTTCTAACATTGCCCATTCTTCATTGTCAATTGTTTTAAGACAGGCTGATAATATTTCATCATCATGGGTTGCCCATTGGAGGAAGCTTGGCCAAAAACAATCGAAAATATTTTCTTTTACAAAGCCAAAATATGCACAAAACGTAAATTTATCGTTAAGATTAAATTTCCAATCCCCTTTTTCACCAATCTTTACTTTTTGTACGGCAAAAACTTCATCTTCGCAAAGAGATACATCAGCCAATGTCAATACAATATCCGGCATCGCTATTGCAATTCCCGGAACTATTAAGCCACGCCTGTATATCGTAACAGCAGACTTAGATACTCTTTTTGAATATAGCCCTACAGCTATTGATATAAGTCCACTCAAAATCGCAACAATGCCTTTAAAGCCAGGACCGAGTCCACCACTTGCTCTGTTTGTAATATATACAATGCCTATTATTAGGATAAGTGACCCTGATATAATATTTATTATGGTTTTTTTAACATTATAATCAGGATGGTATTTTTTTAATCTATCAGTATCAGCTTCCAGGTGCGCCGCCCTTGCAGCATTAAAGCCGCTAGGGTTATCAGTATCTGGAGTGCCTATTTTTTCAATTATGTTTGACTTATTCGACATTCAATCACCTTGTAAGAATACACTTCAAAACAAGTATATCACCTCTTTTCGAGTTGCAAACGAGTGCTGATGAAATTACCATATTATTATTTCGCAGGGAACAATTTAATGCGTATTCTCCTGGCATCCAGCAACACTCATAAAGCTCAGGAATTTGAGGTAATCCTTCCTGGAGTCAACTTCCTTCTCTGGTCTGGCCCCGACATACCCGAAGATGGAGCTTTTTTTCAAGACAATGCTCTCCAAAAAGCTATCTTTGCCAGAGATTGGCACGCACAACATGGTAACGAAAACATAGACGGAGTGATGGCCGATGACTCTGGTCTATGTGTTGACGCATTGTTTGGCGGTCCAGGCGTGCTTTCCGCCAGATTTGCGCCGCGCCTCGCCTACTCTGAAAAAAATCCTCTCTTGTTGAGCATGATAAATTCAGGTGAGACGCGCACGGCAAGGTTTGTATGCGTTTTGGCCTACATAGGCATTACTGGTACGATGCGGGAGCCATTTACAATTTCGGGCAGTGTGGAGGGTGTTATAGCGACTGAGGCGCGTGGAAGCTCAGGCTTTGGCTATGATCCAATATTCATTCCAAATGGTTACAGCAAAACCTTTGGCGAATTAGAAGCCGAAATCAAAAATGACCTCAGCCATCGCGCTAAAGCCGCTCGTAAGCTGGCATTACGATTGGGATTGATACCTTGAGCATCTTTTTTTTATCAGCGGCACTAATATCCGGCGCACTGCTGGGCTGGGCTTTGTCCATTACCAGATATGCGCTTCGGACTAAAAACGCTATAGTAGCGTCAAATCGCCATCTAACACGTGTTTCACTTTGGGCGCTGCTGGGAGCAATGGGGGCTAAACTGGCGCTGCATCGTGCTCTGTTTGTGAGCGATCTGAGCGTTTTTTTCGTCGCCATTGGCTCCAGCGTGGCTCTCACTGTTGTTTTTGTTTTGGTCTTCTGGATTGTAAGCCCGCGCAGAAAAAGCAGCGCAATGAAGAAGACAGAAAAAAATACTCTTGCCGATTTGCCGGAAGTGCAATGTGCGACAAACGACCAAGCGGACAATTTTTTTAAGGAACTCCTGCCTGTTGCCGTCAATGTCGGTTTTATTTTAGTCGGCTTCATACTATTCTGGTTTCTGTCCGATAGTCATACAGACGGGATTCCCATTGATACCTTCACGGATTGGCTATTGAGGGCACTCCTCTGCTTTATTGGTTTTGACCTTGGCGTTGAATTGCGCCGACTCGACTTGCGGCTATTAAACTCTGGGTTATTGCTTGTGCCATTCCTGAATATTGCGTTGAGTTTGGCAGTTGGTCTCTTCTTTGGCCTTTTGTCCGGTCTGGGTATCCGCCGGGGCGCACTTATGACCGCAGGCATGGGTTGGTACAGTCTTTCGTCCGTGCTACTGGCCGAGCGCGGGATGATGGTTCTCTCAATACTGGCCTTCATACACAACGTGTTCCGCGAGCTATTGGCCATACTCTGCGCCCCCTTAGCGGCCAGAATTTCGCCTCTGTTGCCAGTTTATTTAGGCGGGGCAACTAGCATGGACGTTATGCTCCCATTTGTACAGCGCTACAGTGGCAGTGAATACACTCTGGTATCTTTTTACTCGGGCATCATTTGCAGCATAGCTGTCATGCCGCTTGTTAAAATCATAATATATAGCAGTTAAATGAAGCCGAACGCGGTTTTGAGATGAAACCGCATTTTCTTCTGGTGATTTTCATCACCATTC
>JAIRRD010000034.1 GCA_031256155.1 Holophagales bacterium | reverse complement strand
CAAAGCACATAAAATGCCGGAACAACATGATGGCGGAAGGTGAGGGATTCGAACCCCCGGTGAGCTTCTGACCCACACTCGTTTTCAAGACGAGCGCCTTAAACCACTCGGCCAACCTTCCCAAATTAATCTAACATTTACAACACATTCTGAAGCAACCGCAATTTTATACCAAGTTGTGTTCAATAGAGCTTGAACGCTGTGCGCCAGAATTTTGAAAACGCAAACAAAGACTGCATTTTCAAAACTTACGAGTGTCGCTTTCGCGCCACATGATGCCAAAATGCGATCTTTTGATCGTATCTTGATACTACAATTCTACCGCATTTCGCTCTGTGTCGAATAGAATTTGTGGATTAAAATAAGCGTTCCCTTTCAAAACAGGTGTTTCGAAATGGGAACAGAATTGCCAGGCTACGCTGGAATAAAGCCAGACGCGATCTCAGAGCGGATGGCGAAATAGGGGTGTAAGCGTACAGCATGGGTTTTGAAATCACTTCGAAAATTATTAATATTTTGTATATAGCAATTCCCTTTGGGAATGGCACGGAGTGCCTAAGCTACGCCGAGAGTGCGGCGAGCCGCCACAGACGGGGAGCGAAACGGAAAGGGCAGCCACAAACTGCGGACATAAAGGACAATCAATTGTGGAACCGCTATAGCTTTTTAAATTTCGACTTTCTTTTCCTTTGCTGTTTGAATATCCTTAATGTTTGTAAGGATTGATTGTATGAGTAACTTTTCCAATTTGTGGATGTATCTTTTTATCATAGCGTTGCTTCTCGCGTTGTTTTTTGCCTGGATACAATTCAAGACCAAAGAACTTCTTGGTGGTATTTTGAACGCCCTTCCATTCCCCATAACCGTAACCGATATGAATCGCAACTGGATATACATCAATAGTCCGGTGGAAGGTTTATTAGGAAAAAAGCTTTCGAAAGTCAAGGGAACGCAGTGTTCAAACTGGGGAGCAGGTATTTGCAAAACGCACAAATGTGGGATTGAGTCTTTGGAACGAGGCGAATCGGCAACCTACTTTACACAATGGGGATTGAATTTCAAAGTTCATGTATCATACGTAATTGGCGCAAGAAAAAACAAAATTGGGCGTTGCGAATGTGTGACAGATGTTTCTGACATTACTCAAACAGCACAAAAGATGGTTGGCATTCTTAATGAATTACCCACTATTTGCAATGAACTAAAGGAAAAATTTGATGACTTATCAAAAATATCAGGTGTCTTCACTTCAAACAGTTCTATTGAGAAAGAAAAAGCCGATTTTTTAGAGGAATCTACGTCCGAATTCGGTAAAAACCTGACACAAAGCCTGGAACATGCGTACTCAACCCGTGATGTTTCACTGGCATCAGCGTCAACCATTCAAAATAACAACGAGCAAATGCAGTCATTAATGAAAGTGATTGATAAAATCAGCGATGACTCGCAGAAGATTGGCCTGATTATTGACGAAATTCAAGGTATTGCGGATCAAACCGACTTGCTGGCTTTGAATGCTGCCATTGAAGCCGCCAGGGCCGGAAACGCAGGCAAGGGGTTCGCGGTGGTGGCAGATGAGGTTCGTAAGCTTGCAAGTCGTTCTTCGGATGCTGCGCAAAACACTACTGAATTGATTAAATCTACCATTGACTCAATTAAGCAGTGTACAGAACTTGCGCTAGCGGTGTCGGCTTCTTTAAATGAGGTGGCCGCAAAAACGAAAACAGGTGCTGAACTTATTGTAAATATGGCACAGGAACTCGACAATCAGAATAACCTGTTAAGTCAAATGAGTTTAAGCGTCAAGGATATAACCTCTGTAATTCTTCATAACGATGAAACCAGCCGAGAATTGATAGAATGTAAAGAAAAGGTTTCGCAAGAAATTTCTTCGGTCAATAAAATGGTAGAAACATTTGATGATGTAAAAGAAGTGCTGAAAGTTTATTTTTGATTTGAACAATTCCGCAGGATAATACCCAATCATCAGGTCTGTCTGTGGGGATGGAATGCCCGATTCTAAACTAGACATTTTGGCTGTCGGCGCTCACCCGGATGACGTTGAAGTTCATGTTGGCGGAATTTTAGCAAAAGCAGCTAAAAGGGGACTTAGCGCCGCTATTCTTGACATGACCGTTGGTGGCCTGGGTACCAGAGGCACACCTGACTTGCGTAGTAAAGAGGCTTTGGAAGCCGCAAAAATATTGGGTGTTGAACGGCATTTCCTGGATTTACCGGACGCTAGATTTACCGAAGGGGAAGCTGAACGTATCACTTTGATGAAAGCGCTGCGCAATCTTAGGCCAATAGTAGTAATTTTGCCAGCTTTTGAAGACCATCACCCCGACCATCGGAGGGGGTACCGTATTGGGCGTGAAGCTGTTTATTATTCTGGTTTAAAGAACTACCCCTGCCCTGGCGATCCCTGGCGTCCGCCCGCAGTGGCCTGGGTTGGAGGCGTCAACCCCGCAGTGCCGCCTGATTTGGTTTTTGACGTGAGTGAAGTTTGGTCTCAACGCATGTCAGCTTTTGACGCTTTTGGCAGTCAGTTCACAGCGGAACCAAACAAACCTCCAACCAGGATTGCCCATCCGGCTTTTAGGGCGGGTATTGAAGGAAGAGCTATGCATTGGGGGAGTTTAATACTGCGATCTTATGCGGAAGGTTTATGGTGCGAAAAACCAATACCTGAAGACTTATTAAAATTGTGGAATTTATTGCACTGACTCTGTACCAAAACGTTAAATATTTACAAAATGCGCCGTTTTGAAACCAATCTTTTGCATCAAATCCATCGCCGAGGAGATGGTGTTCAAAAGTGTTCCGTGCTTATAGCGTGTTCCGGCGGCGGAGACAGTGTTGCCCTTTTGTTGTGTATGGTCGCTTTACGCACAAGTTTAAAATTGGAGCTTGCCGTTGCCCATGTTGACCACGGTTTGAGGCCGGAGTCAAAGGAGGAAGCCGAATACGTAAAAACACTATGTGAAAAATTCGGTTTAGATATGTTTGCCTGCTCTTTAGATGTAATAGACCATGCATCCAGAACGAATCAGGGATTAGAAATGGCCGCACGTGAACTGCGCTGGTCATGGCTGAAAAAAGAAGCTACTAATTTTGGCGCTGGGTGGATTGCTACTGGTCACACCATCGAAGATCACACTGAAACAGTGTTTTTGCGCTTGGCCAGAGGGAGTGGGCCTGGGTGTTTGTCAGGTTTATCGGCCACTCAGGCACCACGTTGGTCACCATTAATAGAATGTAACCGCGAGGAACTAAGGGCTTATTTGTGCGGATTGAATATTGAATGGCGTGAGGATTACACCAATGATACTGGTTTTACCCCTCGTAATAGATGGCGCAAGCACTTGACAGATTTTCGAGCAGAAGCACCCTGTATAGACAGACATCTTTGGGAAACGCACAGGCAAATTTCCGATTTGTTAGAACTCAGGAATGCCGTTGTTTTTTCATGGAGAGGAACCCGCTGGGATATTATAGAATGCAAATATATTTGGCTGAATATTGGCTGGAAGACCGGAGACTTAGCATGGGTATTGGAAGCGGCCTTCCGAGAATTAAACATAATCAGGGAATACACACATATTTTCGACTTGGCGGATTGGGTTTCAAAAGTGTTGTTTCGCCCTATTAAAAGACCATGGAAGTGGGGAAATTGGTCACTTTATCCACACCTATGTGGCGCATCCCTGCAATTAGGAGTCCCGAACAATCCAGATTGTGGATAGAATCATTAGGATGGTGGTTACCGCCAGTTACCGGTACATGGAGGACTATTGAATTCAGTCATGAAAACACTCTTGGTTTGGGGTGGTATTTTTGTTGTTGTATTGCTTGCTCTCAATTTCGTAAACAAGGGGAGCAAGGTTAAAGAAATCCCGTTTTCAACCTTCTACGTTGAAGGTCAGACTGGTAAATATTCCAGCGTTACTCTGACAGGGCAGGATATTGAGGGGATTTATAAAGATCCAGTAAGTGGTTCAAAGGGCGAAGTTTACAAGGAATTTAAAACGATTGCTCCTTTATGGCCCCAATTGGCTCAAAGCATCAATGAGTGGACACGGGAATACATGGATGAGGGCGATCCAAAATCAGGTATGAAGTTGGAGGTTTTTAAAGCTGCTAAACCCAGTGAGAACAATTTCTATATGATTTTGTTTTTCTGGGCTCCAATGCTTGTCTTCGTCTTGCTTTGGTTTGTTTTTATGAGGCAGGCGCAAATGGGCGGCAACAAAGCTCTCAGCTTTGGAAAAGCAAAAGCAAGGGGGCTTTCTGCCTCTGCTAAACGCATTACCTTTGCCGATGTTGCCGGATGTGATGAGGCCAAAGCTGAATTGTCTGAGGTCGTTGATTTCCTTAAAGACCCCTCCAAGTTCGTCAAACTTGGAGGCAAAATACCCAAAGGTTTATTGCTCATGGGGCCTCCTGGAACAGGAAAAACGCTGTTGGCCCGCGCCATTGCAGGTGAGGCGAAAGTTCAATTTTTCAGCATATCCGGCTCTGATTTTGTGGAAATGTTTGTAGGCGTTGGTGCCAGTCGTGTTCGGGACTTGTTTGAACAAGGCAAAAAGAGTGCGCCATGTATCATATTCATTGATGAGATTGACGCTGTCGGGCGACATCGAGGCGCTGGTTTGGGAGGTGGCCATGATGAACGTGAACAAACCCTTAATCAGTTACTAGTTGAAATGGACGGCTTTGAGGGCAACGAGGGCGTAATTCTCATTGCCGCTACCAACAGGCCCGATGTGCTGGACCCTGCTCTGTTGCGGCCAGGCAGATTTGATCGCCGCGTAGTGGTGGATCGTCCTGATGTAAAAGGCCGACATGAAATCCTGAAAGTCCACACAGATGATAAGATTCCTCTTGGTTCTGACGTGGATTTGGAAGTAATAGCGCGAGGCACGCCTGGCTTTTCCGGTGCCGATCTCGCCAATCTTTGTAATGAAGCTGCTTTGGGTGCTGCAAGACAAAATAAAAAAAGCGTGGAAATGATTGATTTTGAATCTGCCAAAGATAAGGTGTATATGGGCAGCGAGCGCCGGTCTATGGTAATGACGGAAGAAGATAAAAAGATAACGGCTTACCATGAGGCTGGTCATACTGTTGTCGGCGCCAGCCTGCCTGTTTTGGATGTGGTTCACAAAGTGACGATTATTCCCCGCGGACGTGCGCTGGGCGTCACATGGTTGCTGCCTGAACGGGATCGGTACAACACCACAAAGGATTATATGGAAGCTCAGATTTCATTTGCAATGGGTGGTCGTTTGGCGGAAGAAATTTTCTTTGGACAGCTTTCCACAGGTGCCAGTAACGATATTCAACAGGCCACAAAAATGGCCAGGTCAATGGTTGCTGAATACGGTATGTCTGAAAAAGTCGGCCCCTTGAATTATGGCGCAGGGCAGCACGAAATTTTTCTTGGCAGGGATTTTACACAACAACGCGATATGAGTGAAGAAACCGCCAGATTGATTGATGGCGAGGTTCGAGATGTCGTTTTACGCAATTATCAACGAGCAAAAGACATAATTGAAGCCAAAAAAGATCGCCTCATAGCAGTCGCCGAGGCATTACTTGAGCGCGAAACTCTTGACAGCGCTGAAGTCCAAATGATTATGAATGGCGAGAATTTGCCCCCAGTTGCTCCAAAAACCGAAGCGCCACCTCAATCCGGCAATGGATCTGTTTTGGATATGTTGCCTGTTTAGTGTTCATGTACTGGAAACTGCCCCGTAACAAAGTTCCTCTGGAAAGTCTTTGTTACTTGGCGATACTCAATCTCACGCCGGACAGTTTTAGTGATGGAGGTTTGTTTTTTGATACAGATAGCGCTCTCAATCACGTAAAGAAGCTGTTGGATCAAGGTGCTCAAATCATTGATATTGGATCTGAAAGTACAAAGCCAGGGTCGCATCCAGTAGAACCCTGTGAAGAGTGGGCTCGCATTGAACCTGTAATAAATGACCTTCGCAAAGAACAACCGGACTGCTTACTGAGCATAGACACACGTCATCCTGAAACCGCCCGTTTAGCTTTAGACGTTGGCGCGGACATCATCAATGACGTGACCGGATTTCAAGACCCAGAGATGCTTGAACTGGTTTCTAATTCAAAATGTGGCGTTATCGCCATGCGGGTACGCATGATTAACGATCATATTTACATGCCTAATTATTCCGATTCATCTCCAAAAGACGCGGACAACGCAATTCAAGAACTTGAAATTGTAAAAAACCGTCTGTTGAACGCGGAAATTGAGCCTGAACGTATTCTTCTTGATCCGGGTTTTGGTTTTGGAACAACCTTTTTAGAAGATCATGCTCTATGGAACGCGTTACATGAGATACCCGCGCTTCTGAATTGGCCTGTTGAGAGATTTTGCATTGGAATTTCTCGAAAAAGATTTGTAGCACGTAGTTTTGGCGTCAGCGGAAATGCTATGTTGGACATGAAAACTGCTGAACTGCATAAAAATGCTGTGAACATTGGTTACAGAGTGCTACGGACACATTCGATTCCTTCGATTCCGAGGTGACAAATGGAGCTTAAATATTTTGGTACAGATGGCATCAGAGGACGTGCCTTTGAGCCACCTCTCTCCATTCAGGAATTGTACAGATGGGGTCAGGCGTGGGTTTCTGTGGCAAAAGCCAACAGTATTAAAGACTTGATAATAGGATGGGACGGGAGGACTAGTTGTATAACACTGCTGCAGGCATTCCTGGCTGGTTTTGGTAGTGAAATAAAAACAACCTTGCTGGGTGTTGTTCCCACACCGGCGGTGGCCTGGATTACTTCACGCCAGACAAGCGCCTGGGGCCTTGTTATCAGCGCCAGCCATAATCCACCGGAAGACAATGGGTTAAAAGGATTTGATTCCAAAGGGACAAAACTGGCTGAAGACGTTGAATTTGCTATTGAATCCGCATTTGTCGCCATATCAAATGACAAAGCTGAAACATCTGCCTGGCAACACAAAAACTGTGAGTTGGCAATTCAACCAGAGGGGGTGGAAAAATATCTGGCTCATCTTGGTGAAATACTGATTCCCACCTCATTTCCAATTGCCATAGACTGCGCTCACGGAGCTACAGCTCCGTGGGCTGGCCGCCTTTTTAAAGGAGCTATTCATTGGGTCGGCATCCCAACCGATGGCGAGCGCATTAATGTTGGAGTTGGTTCCACTCAATTGGACACTCTCCGCAAACAGTTGCTCACCACAAAGGCTGTCGCAGGCGTTGCGTTTGATGGCGATGGAGATCGCTGCCTGCTTCTGGACGACAAGGGCGATGTTATTGATGGCGATCAAATGTTGTGGTTGTTGGCCCAGGATCATAAGCTACTTGGTAATACGCCTCCCGGTATCATTGGTACCGTTATGTCAAATGGCGG
>JAIRRD010000021.1 GCA_031256155.1 Holophagales bacterium | reverse complement strand
CGCAGCCACAAATTTTAAGAAATTTTTCATGTTTCTACTCCTATCCTATAAACCCTGATGATTACCATTTAAGTCCTGCGGAGAAAACCACGTTTCTCTGCCCAGACATGTTGTTATAATTATAAGTGCCCCAGCCGTAATTATTCACACCGCCAGAGACATCTCGGGGACTGAATGAATTGGGTATTACGCCGTTGGCCAGCGGGTTCAGACCCAGAGTCGGATCGGAGTTGATGTGGGTTCTTTGCGCGTCGGTCGCAGAGCCTTTGTCGTGACCAGTCACCATCCACTGGTTGAAGAGGCCGGTAATAGTGGTTTCGACAAAGAAGCGCACTTTCCTGACAACGGGTATTTCCAGATTGGCCTGCAAACTAAAAGAGTAGGTGTCATTGGTTCTGTAATAGCCACGGGAACCATAGTAACGCGTATATGAACTGGGCAACATTCTGGCTAAAGTATTAGCATAGCCTAAATCCGCAGCCATTAACTGAGCTTCAAAAGCCAGGGTTCTTGTGGCGTTGGTAGGAGTTGCGGCGTTATAGGTGAACATCAGCGAAGAACCAAAATGGACGCCGGATGTCGAAGTGCTTGTATATGCCAGCCAGGTATTGATCCTGTATGGTATGTCGCCAGTCAGATAGCCGTCAGGGGCATAGTAGCTGGCGTCACGGCCATATTTTTCGTGAACATCTACGAAATAGTTTACCGCAGACGCGCCAACGGCTGGATTAGAGCCTTCGCCATCCGTGTTACCCTGTAAAATTGAATAAACGATGGCTCCGCCAAGTGAAAGCTCTTGTGTAAACTGATTGGAGAACTCCAGTTCAAAGGATTTATAGCTTCTATTAATGTTGCTGACGTTTTCCCAGTAGCTGCCCACAGCTTGAATTGTTATTTCAGGCAAGGATATGGGGTGGACCTCAACAAAATCATTTACTCCAGCCACACGGTCAAACATATTTGCCCAGCTTCTGTTGACATAGGTGGCTCTTATCCATGAGCCATTTGTAGAATTGTAACGCACTTCCAATGTAGTCTCGTCAGTGCCTGTGAGCTTGAGGTTATCCTGGACAAACCGTGTCTGAGAAGCATCTGAATAATCAAGTATTCCATTGGCTGTCAAGTCGTAATTATTCCAGTTGGTCGCTTCCTCGAAAGTGGCGCGAACATTGGTGTACTTTGGAAAGAACCATTCTGATACTGGGTTTCCAGCACGTGAGAACTGATTTGTAAAAGCATCGGAAAGAGCGCCCACATATCTTGCCCAGGAGGTTTTGAAAAGCCAGCGCTGATTTCCAAACGGGTCATAAGTCACCTGGAAGCGGGGCGATATTGCGGAGGTCTTTATTTTTGGGTTGCCTTCCGTATCGGCCATATTCGCCTGGTCGTAGCGCAGACCTACCATGAGCTGCCAGTTGTCGTTTACAGTCAGTGTGTCATTGATGTAAAAGCTGTAGGTATTAGTCCTGGCAGGCCCAGAGGCTCCGTAATATCTGCCAGCCGCGCCCCATCCTTCGTAATCATCATCGGCATCCAGCATTACATAAAAGACCTCCCCTGTAATGGGGTCTTTATAGCGCCCACAGAGGTCAAAAAAGTTACCCCCGGGTGCTTGACCATTTTGAGCGTTGCGCTCACGCAGATTCCAATCAAAGCCTGTTTCAACGACGTGTGTGCCAAGGAATGTTTTGGGGCTGTACCATGTCGCGTTGGTCCAGAATGTCTGAATATCTCTAAGGTCGCCGCCGTCTGTGCGGTCAAACGCACCATTTGCAACATCCCAATAGGTTCCGTTGCTGTCTACAGCCCGCACGCGGGGGCCGAACGCGGGGTCACCACCAGCTACGTATGCCTGGTGTTTTTTGGCGAATCTGGACTCAATGGTAATATTATTTGGTAGCACCCCCTGGTAAATGAAAGATGCATAATTATATTCCTGAACCTGAGTAGTAGCGAACCCTGTGGACAATATTGCCGTAGTCATATAGTCGTCCCTGGGGTCATAAAATTCGTCGTTACGGTTACCAGTCACTTCAAGTGTATGACCTTCGGCTATTGAAAACGTGAGCTTACCTTCATAAAACTGCTTGCTGTCTTTGCGGAAAAATTGAGCGCCGCCGTCATCACCTGCGTAGAATGGGAGCGCGTAAATTTCGGGGAAATCATCTTTGTAATCACTGACAATTGCGTATCTATTTGACGGAAGTGAGCTTAGTCTTCGTGTAACAAGTGAGGTAGGCGACATCTTGGTTGAAAATGCAAACCAGAGCTTGTCCTTGATAATTGGTCCACCAAGCCATAGAGAGAAGTCCTTGGCAAAATTGTCGCTTCCAACGGAGCGGGTGTTATCAGCCTCAGTTTCATTGGGTCTATAAGGGCCCAAAGGAGGGGTGGAACGCCAGGAGGGACGAGAAATGTCACTGGCGCGGAGGAAGCCATGCCACTCGTTGCTGCCGCTTCTTGTAACGGCGTTGATAATACCGCCCGTAAAATTACCGTAGCGGGCATTGATGGGACTGGTGATGACCTGTATTTCAGCAATAGCATCTTCAGAGTAAAAAGCGCGTGTTGCCACGTTGGTTCCAAAGACGCTATCACTGATTTCAGTGCCATTTAGTGTAACTTTGGTGTCGTAGGACTGGCCGCCCCTTATCTGGATACGACTGCCAACACCAGTAACAACGCCGGGCGTGAGGGTTGCTGCATTAAGGAGGTCTTTGTTGGCACGCGGCAACAGATCGAGTTTTTCAGATGAATATGTCGTCTGTGTTTTTGTATCACTCTTGTCCTGGATTTCAGTCTCGGCGACAATTTCTACAGTTTCCGTGGCCACTCTCATGGTCTGCATGACAATTTCGACCCTGATTGAAGAACCCAGACTGAGCTGAACTGTCTGACGCGGCCCCATGTAGCCCTCTTTGGAAGCTCTCACTGAGTACTCGCCCGGGGGGAGGAGGGGAACACGGAACTGACCACTGGAATCTGTTCTTACTGTCCGCTTTTGAATCAGGACATTTGATGATATGTCAATGGTTACGCCAGCTAAGGGCTTGCGGCCATCTTTATCCACCACAGTGCCAATCATAGTGCCTGTTAAGTCTTGAGCCATAATTGGCATGGCTACAACCGCCATGGCAAGAGGACTCAGATAACGTCGTAGATTGTAATTCATATTTTCAGTCTCCTATAGCTCTAAAATTTCATTCGATAGACGAAGTCAATCATCATGCCGCTCTTTTTGCCAAAGCGGTCTGTTTCTACGTTGGCGTTCGTTATTGAGCATTCAACAGAATTGCTCTTCAAAAACGTGTATCCGATACCAATGGCTACCCCTGGGGACATAGCCGAGATTTCATTGGCTTTCCCAAGATCAGTGACACTCACAATGGGGGTAGCCGCTGTTTGAGACGCGGGGGCTGTGCCGGCTACTATCTCTGAGCCTAAAACCATTTCTCTGGTATTCAGGAAGCACAAGCGCAGACCGCCAAATGCGTAAAATTCCATCGGTAACTGGTGGGAATACAACAGTCCGAGCTGCCACCCCTGGGAACGAATGTTATACATTTCATCCCTCAAGACTTGCCCTGTTTCATATTTGTAGTAGGCTGAGGTGCCAACAGCGGCGGCAGACACGTTTTGCTGCTGGTATCTTGACGCTACCCTTTCCATCCCCGGCAGATAGCGCCAGCCTATCTCACAGACAACGGCTCCCTTTTCCGTGAGTTTATAATCGATCTGTGCGCTGGCGTTCAGCAAATAACCACGGTCGCTTGTTTCTTGCAAACCGCCAGTCTGGGAGCCAAAGCCAAATTTAAACGAGGTCGTAATGGGTAATTCCGCCATCAGCGCGGACCCCATTGCCGTAAGAACCACAGCCATCAATGCACGGCTGGGTGCCTTTACTAAGTTTTTCATGCAGGTTCTCCTTACAGAAAAAGAAGTGGACAACTGCCACTTCGAGAAGTTGGTAGGATTAACAAGGCTTTTAGAGCTAAAAGTGGCATAAGTTTTGTTCCCACTGTGAGAAGGTGGGAACCTAGATATGAATATGGATATTAGAGAATTATATATATAATATAATTGCTGTTATTACTTGAGATATTATGTGAATTCTGCCTTTAATAGTACAGAAATACGCGCAAATATGCTTTTGACATATTTGACACTTTTGACATGAGAAAAATGGAGGTTATAGTCAACGCCATTGACAAACAGTACAGATAGGCAAGCACCGCCTACGCCTTCCATTCCGCTCCCCGCCGATGGCGGCTCGCTCCATTACGGCGCAGTCTGGCGCGTCCGCGCGTTTTACTTGTGGAGCAT
>JAIRRD010000018.1 GCA_031256155.1 Holophagales bacterium | reverse complement strand
GCGAGCTTGGCTCGCCGTAAATGGACTATGAAAGCGAAAATTGCTATATATAGCGGTTTAACTTATTGTAGTTAAACCGCTATAACATGGAATTGCTCTCATTCACATTAAAAGTGATAGGCGGCGGAAAGTGAGAACCAGCTTGGTCTGATTGGGTTCAACCCATTGACGCGGGTGCCGCCGTTGTAATTGGAATCCGACTTCCAGTAGCTTGCGTCATACTGAAGGTGTACGCTCCAGTCAGTATTCTTTATGTAATAATCCACGCCTACACGTACTCCCAGCTTTGCCTTACCTTCGTTAATCGGGTGAGCCAGTATCAAATTGTCACCGGGTGCAACACCGTTGGAAATTTTGTTGCCGTCAATGTAATTGAGACTCAAACCGACCCACGGACGAAGACCTTCAAGGGGTGTCTGGTACTTAAAGTTTAACCCCATCTGCCAGACATTTAAATCATATCTCGGCGATAGCTGATCCAATGGCTGTAGCACATCAAAATCCGGCCTGGGGTCTCCAATAAATCTTGTATAGGCAATCCATGGACTGATGAAGCTGAAGCTATCGGGCATAGCAAAGTCGTAGCCAGCCTCGAAGCCCCATCCCATAGCTCTTTCACCCAAATAAACCTTGGTCTCGGCAAAGGCCGAATTGATGGAGCCTTTAACGTACAAGTTTTTCTTATTTTCTTCTTGTGCGTTGGCTGTGATAGTTACTGCTCCTATCAGAAGCAGGAAAATGGAAAATTTAGTCATATTTTTACCTCCTCATAATTTCAACTAAAATCGGATACCAAGATCCATTTCTATGCTTCGTGCGCCGCCTCCCCATCCCTGCGTCCAACGGTTGGAGTAACCCGGGAATGTGTACCAGAAAGGACTTTCCGGAAGGTCATCGTAAGTAAACTGACGTCCGGTGAATGGATTAGTGCCAAGCTGCTGCCTGGCGATTCCGCCCCTGACATAGTGATTGAATGGGTTGTAAATCGTAGCGGCTGAGAAAAACTGAACTCCCCTTGTTATTGGAATAGTCATATTCCATTGCAGGTCAAAAGAGGGGATGGCGTCATTATTCATCAGCCAGCCACGCTTGTAGCCGAAATAATGACCCGCACCCTGGCTTATACCGGCAGTTTGGAACAGTGGATACAGCGATGAAAGCATAAGTTCAGGCGGCAAATCCATAGTTGCTGTAATATTGAAGGGCTGACCTGTTTGGTAACTGAACAAAAGAGTCAAATCCATCTGGATGCCATTTTTCTTGCCAACATGATAAGACAGCCATGAATTAATCACGTTATGCTTGCTTGTGTCCAGTTCGCCTTTGGGGTTCCAGATATCGTGCGAAACACCAAGCCTTTCCCACTGATCATAATAGCTTGGCGTATTTGTTACGCGCCCTTCTGCCCAGGGTCTGGTGCCAGTCGTGCGGCCCATTGTCCAGTTCCCGTTCCATGTGAGGGAGGTGTTGGGCGTTGCGAAAATCCTGTGCTGCCATTCAAACTCCAAAGCCTTGTACTCACGCGAAGCGTAAGTATCAAAGGTCAGGAGGTTGTGAAGGCCGTACACTGAGGGCAGTCCACTGCCGGACCAGTCTTTAACTTCAACCGGGTCAAAGCTGTCAATTTTGCGGTACCACAAATCGCCAAAGAAATCAAAAACGGCTGATGCCCGGAAGAAACCTGAGTTATAGGCTCGTTTGTAGTTCAATGAGAACGAGTTTCGCACTTCCGGCTTGATGCTGGGGTCTATGTCATAGAACAGGTCAGTATCCGCGAAAGAGTACACTTTATAATTAGCCAGATTAAGAAATACATCCGGCTCCACCAGGTACGGTTCATCAGCGGTATGTCCCGGCTGGTTCCAGAACATTCTCTGTATTCTGTTACCTTGGTCACCAGCGAAAACTCTTATATTGCCCCAGCTCATGGTTCCGCGAAACTGGCCGTAGTTAAAGTCAAGGAGATGCTGGTTGTCGCCAAACACGACATATCTGATAGTTAATCTCGGTGATATGGAAGTAGTGTCAACCGTTTTGCCAAATCTGTTGTCAATGATGTACCTCTCAAACCTCAGACCCAGCATTGCGCTCCAGTTGTCGTTGAGCGTGTACAAATCATTCACGTAAATGGCCTGTGTTATATTGTTGTCCTCTATATCCCCGCCGCTTGAAGATACAGTGGTAACTCCAGGAAAACGTCCAAGCTGACGCATATCGACATTATTTGCCTGATTTAATGGATCGGTTATGCCGCCTTGAACATTGAAAACCAGATAATCGCCGTTATTCGCCCTGCCAGGAGTGTAATAATAAGCTCCATTTATACCATTTGATGGTGGCAAAAAAGTCCAGTCTTTTAGCTGGGATATACCAAAGTCAATTTGATGGTTGTTTGCAATCCATTGAACATTAGCGCTATAGGTTTCGCTGGCTCTCGTCTCAGGTTTGCCGCTCCCCGGGTCGCCACCGCTCAAATCGGTACCGCCCCACCCGGGTACGTTGGGGAGTTGAAATACACTTGTGGCAGTGGCCAGCCAGGAACCAACAGCTATGGGGTCGCCAGGGCCGTGAGAGAACATAACTTCGGTCACGTTTTTGCCCCATTTCGCATTGACGACAAAGGCTCCGAAGACACCCATGTATTCAAGTGAGCGCGTATACGCATCACGTGACTGCCGCCTCTGCGCTTCGGGAGAGATATTGTTGTATGTATTGGCGTAATTATCGAAGTCTTCCAGCATAGTTTCAAAACTCAGTGTCTGAGTTGGTGTTATCTGCCAGAATAATTTATAGTTTTGCGCATGGTTTGTACTTAATCCGCCGGATATGTACGGGTTAATGTTGGTCTGACCGAATGGGTAAGCCAGTGTGCCGGGTGTTGGGTAAGGTATGTACTGCCTGCCCGCTGCAAATCTGTTGGGAGCGGGGCTTGTTGCGAAATTGGATGGGATAAACCTGCCGGCGTAAGCAAAAGTAATGTGGTCTTTCCAGATGGGTCCAAGCAGGTTGACCTCATATGTTCTTTCCAGTTCTTCGTTTTCGGGTCTTGAAGCGGGTTCTCTAGCGCCGATGGGATAATAAATGTCCCTGCCTGCACTGTCATTCCAATAGTCGTTGCGATCCATTACTGCCGCATAAGATGAAGACCATGCATCGTTAGCTAATTTGATGCGCACACCACCCTTAAACTCATTGCCGCCTGTCTTGGTGGTGACATTGGTAATACCGGATGAGGTAAAACCATACCTGGCGTTCATGGGGCTTTGGATGACCTGTATGTCTTCTATCATGTCATCAATGATTTTTTCATACTGCCGCCCCTGTCTGGTTGCAGGGTCTCTGACTGACATTCCATTAATCATAAATTGAGCCTGACCGGCTATACCGCCGCGAATGACGGGATAGCTAATACCATCACCAGCCGCCCCAACAACACCTGGTGCCAGCAGCAGTGCGCCATAGGAGTTCAAACTGCCTGTGGGAATTGTTTGAAGTATTTCTGCGGCAATGCTTGATGAAATTTTTGTATCGCTTTTGTCAACAGCAGACGCTGCGGCTGTAATTTCAACTGTTTCCATACCTGTAGCAACAGACTTCAAAACAAAGTTCTGCCTTTTGGTGAGGCCCGCACTGATTGTTACGCCCTCTGCCTTTTGAGTCAACATTCCGCTGGCTGATGCCGTAATGGAGTAGTGGATGCCCGGTGGGAGCATTAACGCCCTGAACTCACCGCTTTCATTAGTAGTGATAACCCTGGTCTGGAGCAAGGTGGGAGATGTGATTGCCACTCTTGCGTTGGCTATTGGATTGCCACTAGTGCTCTTTACTGAACCTACCAATGTGCCGGTACTCTCCTGCGCGACAAGTGTGACGCTGGCCAGGAGCAACCCCAATGATGTTAAATGTGTTAATTTCATTATAATCCTCCTTTTAGAACCTGAAACCGGCGCTGAATTCAAGGACAACCTTGTTTCTGGAATAAGATTCCGCAGTCGAAGGTTTGCCGGTTAACATGTGAGGCTGGTAAAGCACCTGGTCGAAAGCGACACTCTGAAGATTCGCCTCTACAAATACATTTTCGCTGATGTACCCGTGTATGCCCGCGAATATACCCGGCTTGATTGAGTTACTGCCATTCAGCTTGGTAATACTCTCAAAATCATCTCCGCCGATATATCCATCCCAGTGATCCGCATCATGCTCATTTACATAAATGTTTATCTGTCCCAGGGCTTGGTCATAAGACTTGAGGTAATAGATATTGAGACCGGCCTGCCAGTACCACTTTGTATCAGCTATGGCGCGCTTGTAGCCGAGAACCAGCGCCAAACCGTCAAGGTCGTTCTTTCGCGAAATCACTGATGACCTCATGCTGATATAGCCTTTGGTTCCGTCTTCAAAATAGCCTTCCAGAGCGGCATCTTTAGGAAATGGGTAATCCCATTGCATAGCTCTGAAATACACGTATTTCGCTTCGCCAATCAGCGATGTTTTGCTGTCAAGGCGATACTGGCCTGTGAGAGCCAGATGGAGTGAGAGGTTTGAAGCCTGCTCCTTGTTGCCGGAAGCCATGCCCAAACCCGTTCCCATCTTCAGCCCAAAGCTTATAGCTGGCTCCTGGGCGCTGATAAAAAGGCTTGCGCCCAGCCCCAAAAGAAGGTACCGAGTTGTTTTGAATATCATTGATCTCCTCCAAATGATATTTGTGCAGATCGCACAAAGTTGTTGATATTGCTGATAAATACGTTCCCACTGTGAGAAGGTGGGAACCTGGATATGAATATGGATATTAGAAAATTATATATATAATATAATTACTGTTATAAATTGAGATACTATGTGAATTGTGCCTTTGATGGTACAGAAATACGCGCAAATATGCTTTTGACATATTTTGACACTTTTGACATGAGAAAAATGGAGGTTGTATGGTAGTTCCATATCAAACATCGCGTTCCGCAATTTCGATATGTAAGTTTTATTGTGGTCTTTGAAGAGGTGTGGAGCCTTGTGGTTTTATCTAAATGATTTGACTTTTTACTTACTTGAGATCAAATATCAGATTATGAATCCGCGCCGTTTAGCTGTTGTTCACCATCGTGCTGTTGATTGGATTTCTGCGCTACGGGAGGCGGAGCCGAGATTGGATGTTAGGGGGTGGCATCCAAAGGATGCTATGCAATCTGATGTGGATTGGCTTTCGGAGGCAGAGGCTCTGTTTACCTGGCGCTTCCCGGATGGCTTTCTGGCAAAAATGCCAAAGCTGAAATGGATTCAAAATGCCGGTGCGGGGGTTGACCATTTGATTGCTCATGCCGAAATATCTGAAGATGTGCTGATTACAAGGGCAGATGGGCGCTTTGGACTGTGGATTTCCAGATATGTCTGTGGCCACTTGCTGTTTGAAGCCCAGCAAATTGATGCCTGTCGTCAGGCTCAGGCGGCAAGGCAATGGCATGGAAGATTGTTGCCGGAGAGGCTGCACGATAAAATAGCTCTTGTGGTGGGTTTTGGCCGTATTGGACGTCAGGTGGCACTTGCTCTTGGAGCGCTGGGGATGACGGTACATGGGTTTGCTGCGCAGGAGCGCTATGATGCAGACTTTCAGATTCATTCTGTGGAGAGATTGCCAGACTTTATCCATCTGGCGCGGGTACTGGTGCTTTGTGTGCCTGCGCTGGAAAGCACTAATGGATTGGTCAATGCTAGGCTCCTTGCCAAAGGGCATCCTAGCTTGACGCTTATTAATGTTGGGCGTGGCAGTCTGGCTGTATTGCCCGATGTGACTGAGGCTCTTGACAATGGACGTCTGGGGAGGGCTGTGCTGGATGTTTTCCCTGATGAACCGCTGAAACCGGAAGACCCCATTTGGAACCACCCCCGTGTTGTAATCACGCCTCACCACAGCGGCCCCACCACTATTGAAGACTTGCTGCCGGATATACTACCAAACCTCTGTGCCTATGCTGAAGGGGGAATGATTATGAACGCACTTAACAGGGAGAGTGGATATTAATGGCTCAAAAACACGGGGGCACCGAGCGTTTGAGAATGTATGGCAATTCCGTATGAAGTGCGCCCAGGCATAGCCATTTTAGATTTTGATGTGAAAACTTTATAATTTAACTTTGCGTAAAACGATTGAATTTATTATATATTTTTTGTTTTTTGTACTTTTTAATAAAAAACGAGCTTAGCTGGTGTTTTTTTTAATTCTGGTTGCAATATGTTGTTTTTGTTATAAAATTTTTTTGTTGGAGGCAATCTGATGTCAAAGATAGAAATTAGCTCTCAAGCAGGTAAGGACTTTTCGGGCGATGCTCTTGTTGTCCCTGTTTTTTCTGGAAGAGAGCGCCACCGTCTTCCCTTGGCTATCAGTAAGGTAGCACGTCAGGTAATGGATGAAGGTGACTTCAAGGCCGATTTTTTGGAAATTGTTCCCCTGCACCACCCAAATGGTGTAAAAGACTGCCGTTGGATGGTTCTTGTTGGGCTGGGCGATGAGGAAAAAGTTACGCTCAACAAGATTCGCAAGGCTGTTGGTGCGGCGGTGCGCTTCTGTCTGAAAAAAGGATGGAAATCTCTTGGTCTGCTGGCTCCCTCCACATCCAATATTGGCCACGATGAGATTCAGGAATCTGTCCTGGAAGGTGCGTTGCTGGGCAATTATGACTTTTCTGACTATCGCAGTAAACCGGAAGTTAAACGCATTGAACATATGGAGCTGTTTACGAACAGTGATGACACGCGCAAAGTGCGGCGCCGTCAGTCTGCTATAGAAATTGGTGTGGCCGCAAATCACTTGGTGCGCGATTTGGTC
>JAIRRD010000280.1 GCA_031256155.1 Holophagales bacterium | reverse complement strand
GAATTTGAGTTTGAGGTGTCTGTCTGGTCGGCGAAAAAGGGCGGTTTATGATAGGTTTCTTGTCTGATTCAATGGAGACAGGCTTTTGTTCGTTTTTTTCAAATGGTAATGGTACCGCCTCTGATTCTACAGGCTCCTGAACTGGCTCATCAAGAGGGGGCAATGGGACAGTGGGGGAACGTGCTTTCATATCCATCTGAACCATTGCTAAATAGCCTTTAGTCAAAGTGTTATCAGGGTCAAGAGCCAGTGCCGATTCCCATGAGTCAAGAGCGTCTTCAAACATGCCCGTTTCGTATAGCTGTGAGCCGCGCTCAAGGAGTAATTTCAATTCCTGTGGTCTGCTTGCTTGTGCCTGATCCGATGTTATCAAGGTACCGGTGTCCAGCATAGCAAGCCCAAGTTCTTTACGAACGCCGCGCACGTAACTAAGAGCATGGGGATGGCCGGGGTCAATGGCCAATACTTTTTCCCAGGCATTCAGGGCTTCATGCAATGCGCCTGTGTCATACAAAGAACATCCTTCCTGTAAAAAGCTTTCTATATCTTCGCTGACTATATCTGGTAATGGATGCGACCCGCTTGACTGGGACTGAGGGCTGGTCACAGACAGTCTCTCTCTGACTTTGAGCAGCCCCGCTTTAGCTTCATTGATTGAATTGTCTCTCTTTAATATTGCTTGCCATATTTGACCCGCTCCGACAACCTCGCCAGCGTCAAAGAGTTCTGAGGCTTCTCTCAAATATTCAGCTATTGTTTTCTTCACCTTGGCAATCCGATTTATATTTGAGGTAATTTCAAATTTCAAATAGTATCATAAATGCACTTTTGCCACATGAGAACTCCTGACGGTTTACAAGTTGAATCCGGCTTGTGACAGCGTGTCCGTTTGTGTACGTTCCATTTGTGGAACCCAGGTCCTGGAGCCACGCGCTACCATCGCTCATAATTTCAATCATAGCGTGACGTTTGGATGTTTCGGGGTCCATTGTCACTATATCGCCGTCATCCCTGCCAATGATTGTCTTTGGATTCAGCAATTTTTTGGCTGTATTGGATTTTGGGCCGGTAAGAAATACTAAATTTATGCTACTTATATTTTGTTCGTAATTTTGCTCATAATTCTGTTCATAATTTTGCTCACGGAGCAAATCACGTTTTGGCAGCGGAGAATCATATTTTTCAATATTTACAAAAGACGGGTTTAATATTTCAAAGACTGCACCGCATTTTGTACATTTAAGATGCTTTGAGCGCACATTTGCAAAACGAGTTTCATCGTATTGAAAGCGCATTGAACAGCCTGGACATGTAATTATCATAAAAAGCTCTAATAATCTATTTTTTCCGTGTTGCAAAAAAACTGAACTCTGAGCGCATTGTTGTTTCTTTTGGTACTGTAAAGTTTATTATAGATGTCGGAACAGGCTTGTTTATCTGCATGGTTCCCAAGTCCAATAACCATGTATCACCGCCGCGCTCAATCCAATTTAAGCGTTTTGGCAAATAAGTTTCAGTCTCTATCCATATTTGAACCATTTCCATTCGTTTTTTAAGAAATAAACTCCTTGGTTTAAGTGTAACCAGCACTGTTCCAGTAATTTCTCTGGATTCTGAAACTTCTAATTTAAAAAAGTCTGATAAAAAAGAAAGCTGCTGTCCTAAACCTAAAAATTTTCTGTTTGCGTTTTTAATTGGCCCGATTTTAAGCATTTCGCCCTTTTTTTCGGAATGGCTATAGGAAACAAGAGATTTGGGAGTTATGTGAATAATCAAATCTTCCGGCGGCGCGAAAGCGAAGTGGACGCAATCAGACCCTGATAAGTAAAGCGTTCCTTTTGTGACAGTGGGGGTTTGGAGCAGGGCGCGCTTGATTGTCAGTGAAAATGGTGCCTGAATGGTTTCTGCTTTGGCTTGCGCAGCGTCAAACTTCTCAACGACTTCTTTTACAGTCGGTATTTCATAGCTAAAGGCGTATTGCGCCAACAGATTGTAGGTGACAAAGGCAAACAGACGTGGGATATCATGCCAGACTGCGCTAAGCTGAACGTGACCCGGTATAATACAAAGCCGAAACATGAATAAGTTCCTTATTGAATTTTCCAAGTGAAACCCATTGGAGTGGTATCTTGTCCATACTGGAACCCTGCGCCAAAATTATGCTTTTTGCCTGTTATCCAGGCATTTAATCCCATTTTGGTTGTTTGCTGGCCATTCATGGTCTTTTTTTCTGCCCCAATGGCAAAGGTAATCAAGGTGTTGGCTTTGACTTTTAATGAAACTGCCGATGTTTTTTGCTTGACGGGAAACGGTATTCGCATGGCCTCGTTAATGTCTGATTCCAATGTGAGCTGAACCGTTGTACCTAAATCAATCTGAGCACCGCCCCTGAATTGCGGCACTTCTTTAACATCTCCCAAATCCCTGGTTTTCAGACGATTTGCCTGAATCGCTAAACGCACAGAGTCTGCTATTTCTATACCTGTAAATGCGTCCAACGCGTATGTCAAACTGCTGTTTTGCGTCTCGCTGTAGTCCAGTAGGTTTTTGGCCTGGCTTAAATTTGCGCTTTGGGAAAATATTCCCAATTCCTTATATGTACTACCCAGGCTCCAACGCTCAATCCTCAAGGTACTGCCGTAATAAAATCTGCCTTGTGATGACCAGGTAATTGAAAATCTGTCCATTACAGACCTGTTTACATCAAAACCAACAGTCTCGCTACCCAGTACATTTGCCCACAGTGATGTCATCTCTTCTCTTGTGAAAGAAATTGTTGTACCCTGATTGTGCGATACCAGCCCATACGCACGGGATCGCAATCCCCAGGGGGATTCCTCCAGTTCCAATATCGCCTTGCTGATTTTATTAGAATCACTGCTGGAAACATTATCCAGATTGGCTATAAATTTGTCAGCACCCTGGTCGCCTCTGGCAAATCCAAGGGCAAAGAATTTGTGGGAAGGAATCTGGTAAACAGCATTGCCTGTAGGAATGAGGCCTTCTGAAAATAATTTGGTACCTCCAAAAGCTGAACCATCCACAAATGACGGCACTTGAGCCACCAGAGGAACAGTCAGACAAAAAATGGAGCATTTAATAAGAAGAGAGGCTATTCTGACCATATGCCAAGTATTACAGGAAAAAAAGCCCAGCTATACTTTTTTATTTAAACTGAACAACCTTCAAACCCAACATTAATTCACGGAAAACACAAATGAAAAAGACACTCCTGACTATCCTGCCACTGGCGGTAGCTATTTCATTCGCTTCGTGCAAGGCACCGAACGCCCCCACGCAGATTAATAAATCCGTAATTGAAACCAATCAGCGCAAAGTTGCTGACTGGATGCTGGCGCACAGACAAGAGACGTCCGGCGGCAGACACAAAGATAACCAATGGACTATAGCCGCTTGGTACACTGGCGTCTTTAGTTTCTATGAACAAACCAAAGACCCGCGCTATCTGGAACCACTCATGGCTATGGAGAAAACTGTTGGCTGGAAAGTTGGCGATAATCGTTTCTTTGGCGACGATCAAGCCATTTCACAAGTGTATTTGGACATCTACCGCAAAGTTAAAAAAGACCCATTGATGATTGCTGATATAAAAGCTGTTGTTGATGAACAAATATCACTACCCGACCCTGGTCTGGGCGCACATAAAGCGGCTCTCTTTGGTAAAGG
>JAIRRD010000273.1 GCA_031256155.1 Holophagales bacterium | reverse complement strand
GTGTCATCAATGTCTTTTGCCTCAAGGTAGCCGATGGGGATGTTGTCTTTGCGGCGGAGCAGGACATAATCAGGTGCGCCGCAGTCTGTACGGCCTTGCTCGTTGGAGGGGTTGAGGTGGGGGAGCAGAGTTTCAAGGAGCCGCGCTAATGCGTGGCGATATGAATGTTCTGTTGGCTTTGGGGTTTTGTACTGAATATTCAGGTCTGCTATGTAGGCGGTTATAGCCCCTTGATGCTCAGTTATGTGCTTAACTGCGGTCATAAACTCTATCGTAAGGCAGAAATACAGGAATGGTTTTTAATTTTCGCCTCTTTCACATGGAATTGCTCTGCCCAAACATGCGAACATAGCACATGAGGTGAAATATGTACGAAACTCTGAAATCGTCCGATACCGAAGTCGCGGGCGCGCTTGACCTTGAGATTCAACGCCAGCGCCATCATCTTGAGCTTATAGCTTCAGAAAATTACGCCTCATTAGCGGTAATGCAAGCTATGGGCAGCCATTTCACAAACAAGTACGCCGAAGGTTATCCTGGAAGGCGCTACTACGGCGGCTGTATGCACGTTGATACGCTGGAAGACATTGCTCGTGACCGCGCAAAGCAGTTGTTTGCGGCTGAACACGCCAATGTCCAGCCACATAGCGGCGCACAAGCCAATATGAGCGTCTATCTCGCCATGCTGAAGCCGGGCGACACAGTGATGGGGCTTGACCTTGCGCACGGCGGCCACTTGACGCACGGACACCCGCTCAATTCCAGCGGTCTGTTGTACAGTTTCAAGGGCTATCAGGTTCGCAAAGATACAGAATGTCTGGATATGGGCGAAGTCCGCGCTAAAGCCAAAGAATTTAAACCCAAGATGATTGTAGTGGGCGCAAGCGCCTACCCCCGGATTTTCGATTTTAAGGTGTTCCGCGAAATATGCGATGAGGTCGGCGCACTGATGATGGTTGACATGGCTCATATAGCCGGTCTTGTAGCAACAGGACACCACCCAAGTCCCGTTCCATTTGCTGACTTCGTGACAAGTACCACACACAAAACACTTCGCGGGCCGCGCGGCGGCTTGGTGTTGTGCAAAGAGAAATATGCCAAAGAGCTGGACAGGGCTGTTTTTCCAGGCGTACAGGGCGGCCCTCTCATGCACGTTATTGCCGCTAAAGCCGTGGCGTTTGGAGAGGCACTAAAACCGGAATTTAAAGCGTACCAAGATCAGGTTATACGCAACGCTGCGGCGCTGGCTAAAACGCTGGCTGATAAAGGATGGCGCATTGTGAGCGGCGGGACAGACAACCACTTGATGCTCGTGGATGTATTTGCCAATGGTATGCTTGGCAGCGAGGCGGAAAAAGCGTTGGACAAAGCTGGCATCACCGTCAACAAAAATGGCATCCCGTTTGATCCCAACCCGCCGCTCAAACCCAGCGGCATACGCCTTGGCAGTCCGGCAGTAACCACACGCGGCCTGAAAGAGGCCGAAATGGCCAAAGTCGGAGCCTGGATTGACGAAGCCCTGCGCAACAGAGCGGATGAAAGCGCTTTAAGCCGCATCTACGGAGAAGTCGAGCAACTGACAAGCCGCTTCCCAATACCAGAGTAAAACCATTGTCACTGCTATTCTCACAGCCATGCTGAACGCAGACAATTTGCCGTCCCCTCTGTGGATTCTGGGGACGGATACGGACATCGGAAAAACCCATATAGCCTCACATATTGCGCGTTCATGGGCAAAAGACACCAGTGTTGTTTACAGAAAGCCGTTTCAAACGGGCGTGGACTCGGATACAGATGTTAATGCTGACGCTATAAAAGTTGCCGGGCCAAATATAACTGTGGAAACAGGACTGGCGCTCAAAGCTGCGCTTTCGCCATTAGCCGCCGCAGAATCAGAGGGAATACAAATTGACCTTGAAAAAATATTTGACTGGTGCAAGAGGCCCGTTCCGCAAGGAGCCAGACTAATCCTTGAACCGGCCGGCGGCGTGATGGTTCCTCTGGCCGATGGTACGCCATTTGCAAAATGGGCTTCCGCGCTGGGAATACCGGGAATTGTTGTCGCCAGGGGCAGTCTGGGCACTCTCAACCACGTTCTGCTGACCTGCGAGGCGCTCATGGCGCATGGGTGGAAAATTGCCGCCGTTGTATTAAACCCTGGCCTTGACAACTCTTTTGAAGCCGCAAAGGACAACGCAAAAATACTGGAGCGCTTCCTGAATGTGCCGATACAAATCCATGAGTCCGATAGAAAGCCTTAGAGCAGTTTAACTTTGAGAAGGTAAACTGCTCTAAGCTGGGATTTGCTTGCAAATCAAAGCCGCGTGGTGCTCCTAGACAAGCTTTGCTTGCAGTAAAGAGAGCATCACAAGCGCAAAATGTTCTAGACCGTATTATTTCAAACCGGAGTCTAAATGCCCGTATTACCTACAGACTGGCAAAGCCGCGTGGCTTTTGACAGATCGCACGTCTGGCATCCCTTTACACCCGAAAAAGACCACGTTGCCGACCCGCCTGTGCCTGTAATTGGTGCCGAGGGCGTTGATTACTTGCTTGCGGACGGCAGACGTGTATTGGACGGCATTTCGTCATGGTGGTGCAATATACACGGGCATGGTCATCCGCGCTTGGTCAGTGCACTGGAGCGTCAGGCGGGGCGGCTGGATCATGTCATGTTTGCTGGCTTTACACACGAACCAGCGCTTGAGCTTGCGGCAAGATTAAGACCACGTCTGCCGCAATCGCTGACACGGTGTTTTTTTTCAGACGATGGCTCGACAGCCGTTGAAGTAGCTCTGAAAATGGCTTTTCAGGCTCAACTGCAAAAAGGCGAAAATGGCCGTACCAGATTTGGAGCGCTTAGTGATGGATATCATGGCGATACACTAGGTGCCGTTGGCGTTGGCGAATTGGACAACTGGCTGACCGGTCTGTTCAGACCGCTGCTTTTGGCATGTGATCGCCTTGTGGTACCCGAAGACCCCAGATATGAAATTAACCCACAAGACTCGCCCCCCCGCCTTGAACGCGCCATTGCTGAAATTCGGGAGTTTTTTTACGAACATGGTTCCGGCATGGCGGCTTTCATTGCTGAACCACTGGTTCAAGGCGCGGGCGGTATGCGTTTTTGGGCACCTGAGTTATTGGCGGAAATCAGAAAACAGTGCGACAGCTGCGGTGTTTATTTAATCCTTGATGAAGTAATGACAGGTTTTGGAAGAACCGGGCGCTTCCTTGCCATTGACACATGCGGTGTTGCGCCGGATTTTTTGTGTCTGGCAAAAGGCTTGACAGGCGGTATGCTACCTCTTGCTCTGACATGGACAACCGATACTGTTTACGAGCTATTTTGGGGGGACGCTTCAGAGGGCAGAACTTTTTACCACGGCCACACACACACGGCCAACGCGACAGCTTGCGCCGTTGCCTGCGCCAGTTTGTCACTTTTTGACAATGAGCCTGTAATTGCCTGTGCTGAAAAATTATCCTGCACCATGCGCGAAGCCTGGACGCAGCTTGCCGATCATCCATCCATCCGCAGAGCCAGGACACTTGGATGTATTGCAGCCGCTGAAATCGTTGACCCCAGGACAGGCAGACCCCACGATCCGGCCCTGCGATATGGATGGAAATTGCACCGCAAGGCGCTGGATCACGGTCTCTTGATAAGACCAATGGGCGATTGCCTCTACCTAATGCCACCCCTGGTGACACCTCTGGAAAGGGTGCATGAATCCGTGGAGGTAATCGCCAAATTGCTATAGGCGGGCTTGGCTCGCCGTAAATGGACTATACATACCCAGTTGTTACGGTTGTAAAGTACATTCACTATACATTTCCATAAGCCTCGCAACCATATCAGGCTCAGACATGTCTTTGGGGAAGCCGTATAGCTTCATAACAGCTTTATCCAGGGCTTTGTGCGCCTTGAGTAAGTTAGGCGGCATACTGTGTGGGTCGTAGAGGTCGGCAAGTGAACTGTCGGGGTAACGCGCCCTTGCGTCCAAAATTCCTTGCACCAGCTTTTCTATTTCTGTCTTTTGATTATCTGTGGCATCAGGCCAGGGGAAATTGTTGTAAACGATAGTGTTTGAATAGTTGTAATCGCTCTTCAGTCTCCCGCAAACCGCCCGCATCCAAGCCATGTGTGCGCTTGATGTCATTATGCCGAAATGGTACATGGTGGCTGCGGGTATTATCTGGGTTGCGTCACTGGCTATGGTTTCCTGAGATTCAAAACCAATCGGGATGTACATGCGCCTTTCTGCGGAAATCCTTGGCACAAGGACGTACATCTGGTTTGGCTGGCGTATTTCAGCAAAAAGCATCGGGGTTTCTGCCAGCCTGTATGTCGCATCCCGCTTGCTCTTCAGGCGGTGCCTCCTACATGCCTCCACCCTCTCCATGACCAGAGGCATTTTTCTAAGTTCCGAAGGGGTGACATCCAAAAGCCATAGGCACCATCGTTTCATGTTGTTGATAAAACTTTCAGAACCCATGAAGCGCCTGATGTACGGCAAGGCGGCAGGCTCACTGCGTATGAAATCGTTGTATTCGTTTTCTTCAATTATCAGGTTCCCACCATCGTTTGGCATGCTTCCGAACACCATTTCGGGTACGTCGCATATGGGCTTTGTGCGCCTCTCAATAAATACTGTCGGCGCTTTAATCAAATATGGATTTATATTCGGCTCTGTCTTTTCAAAGCTGAATCCCACGATGACGCAATGGACTGCTGCCTTGCCTTTGGCTTCGCTGCTCCATTTGAAGGTAGATATGCCAAAGTTGATGAATAGGCCCCTCTCCATCAAAGGCTTCCAGAGAATTGCTACCTGCTCGCCCTGCGTAATTGAGTTGGTTGAAACAAAGGCTGAACGGATTGTTGCACCTTCCATCAGGTCAATTGTTTTCTTGTACCAGGCAGTGACGTAATCAATGTTTCCAAGTCCCTTAGTATCACCAAAGATATCCCGCATATCGGCTTTTTGTGATTCCCCCATCCATCGCGCCCCCACAAACGGGGGGTTCCCAAGTATGTAGCTCAGTTGCTTTTTGGGAACAACGCTCTCCCAGTCCATCCTCAGCGCGTTGACGTTGACTATCTCTGCCATTTTGGTCAGGGGCAGTCTGTCATAGTGCTTGCCAAATTCTTCAGACGCTTCCATGTTCATCAGATGATCCATGAGCCACATGCCCGTCTTTGCTATCTGACAGGGCCATGACAGTATCTCTATGCCATAGAACTGATCTACGTTTACCAGAAAATGACTCTCTAAATTCAGCAGCTTGTGGTCAATGCCTTTTAGCTTGAACTCTTCTCTTACTACTTCATGCTCCAACTGGCGCAACTCTCTGTAAGCAATAATTAAAAAATTGCCGCAGCCACAGGCGGGGTCAAGAAATTTCAGAGATGCCAGCTTGTTGTGAAATTCTGCAAGTGCTTTGGGACTGGCTTTCTTTTTGACTTTTTTGAACTCTGACCTCAATTCATCCATGAACAGGGGATTTATCAGCTTGAGTATGTTTTCTTCTGTTGTGTAGTGTGCGCCAATCTCACGCCTATGGTCTCTGTCCATTACTCCCTGAAACATTGAGCCGAAGATAGCGGGGTTGATTTTTGCCCAGTCGAAACTGAGGCAGTCAAGGAGTGTGTCCCGCATTTTTTTGTCGAAACTGGCTAAGTCCAAGTGCTCTTCAAAGAGACCGCTGTGTTTCCCCTTGATGCCCTGAAAGAA
>JAIRRD010000250.1 GCA_031256155.1 Holophagales bacterium | reverse complement strand
AAGAAGACATTGCCAAACATTCCCATCGCGTAATCAAACTTTTGGATGGAAAAATCAAATCAGATGAGCCAAATAAGCCAATCTCCATGGAAGAACACTTGGCAAGACTGGAGAAAATGTAAATAGAGTGTTGTATAACTGACAAGCAACATGAGGTAAGAATTTTCAAACAAATTCTGACATAGCAGTTCAAGTACAATAAGTTGAACTGCTATAATCTATTTTTTGTACTCAGATCAAGTATATGACCTGAGTACTTTTGTAGACTCACTATCTTGCGAGTGCGCGTACGGAGGGCCTAAGACTATGAGCAAACCCGCAGAAAACATTGCTATTCTTGGGTTGCAATGGGGAGATGAGGGCAAGGGCAAGCTGGTAGATTTGTTAAGCACAAATTTCCGCAATGTTGTCAGATTTCAGGGCGGTAACAATGCCGGACATACAGTTGTAATCAATGGAGAAAGCATTGCGTTGCATCAGATACCCTGTGGCGCTCATCACCCTGAATGTTTTCTTATTATTGGTTCGGGAACTGTATTAAGTTTTGAGGTCTTTCATCAAGAGCTAGAGTGCCTTCACAAGCGCGGTATAGACATTCTGGATAGACTATTACTATCTGACAAAGCACATATTATTTTGCCTTACCACATTGCTATTGATAATTGGCGCGAGAGCGGCTCAGTTGCCATAGGGACAACAGGTCGGGGAATAGGGCCAACGTACGAGGCAAAAGCCGCTCGTCACGGTGTACGCTTGGGAGATATAAAAGCCGCCAACCTACTGGAAAAAATTTCAATCGTGTACAAAGAAGCCTGCCTCAAAATTGGTAGCTCCGCTTCACTGCCAACGCCAGAGACTGTCTTTGAGAAATTGCGCGAATTGGCTTCACCGCTGCTTAAATGCATTGGCAATGCACAAGAATATTTGTACAACGCTTGGAAACAAGGAGAATCAATTCTCTTTGAAGGTGCACAAGCAACAATGCTTGATATTGACCACGGAACCTATCCTTTTGTCACCAGCTCGAATTGCAGTATCGGCGGTTTATTCATCGGTACTGGTCTTCCTCCAAAAGCTTTGAACAAAGTGATTGGTGTTGCGAAAGCATATACGACACGAGTTGGTGCCGGCCCGTTCCCAAGCGAATTAAATAATTCCATAGGCGAACAAATTCGCAAAGCCGGACATGAATTTGGAACAACTACAGGCCGACCAAGGCGCTGTGGCTGGCTTGACGCTATTGCACTACGCTATGCTTGCCACGTTAATGGAGTTGATGCTCTTGGAATTATGAAACTTGACGTGCTTGACGATCTTGAACGAATCGGCATTGTAAATGGTTATCAGACTGAGGATGGCAAACTGTTGCACACACCACCATCCTCTGCACAAGAATGGGAAAAACTGGAACCTGTTATTGAGTATTTTGATGGATGGACTAAACCGACTAAAGGCGCTAAGAGTTGGAGTAGTCTCCCCACACAAGCTCAAAAATACTTGAAAGCTATCGAAAAAATCGCTGAAACTCCAATCGCATATATCAGCACAGGCCCTGACCGTGAAGAAGGCCTGTTTACGTGATACCATTTTTTTATTGATTTTCCCTCAGGGGCTTTCGTAATGGGTTCAAAATGAAAAAAATCGCCATATTTTTGAACTTCTATCTTTTGTCAGTAACGCTTGGTCTTGATGCTTTCGCACCCCAGGACACACAATTACGGACGAAATCTCTCCCGCGCATCGGTATAGCTGGCATTTCAATTGAGTGTAGCACTTTTTCACCGGCTGTCACGCCTCTGGAAGCCTTCCGCCAGCGCGAGGGCAACACTCTTCTGCGTAACTACCCTTACCTGAGCTCTGATTCGGAGATGGGCAAGGGCGCAACATGGCTTCCCGCAATGCTCTCCTCTGCCACCCCTGGGGGCATCGTCCAGCGTGAAACTTATGAATTTTTGGTCAACGAGACGCTCCGCCTGATTCGTGACAATATGCCATACGATGCGTTTTTCTACCATATCCACGGCGCGATGAGCGTTATTGGACTCGATGACCCCGAAGGCGATTTTCTCGAAAGGATACGCAGAATTATAGGGAACGATGCTATTGTTTCGACATCCATGGATCTTCATGGAAATGTTTCCATGCGTCTAGCCGAATATTCTGATTTGATCACATGTTACCGTACTGCGCCTCACGAAGATGCGGCGGCATCCACGCGTCGTGCTGTAGAAAACCTCTACAACCGAGTCGTTTCGGGCAAAGGTCGGCCAATGTATAAGGCATGGGTGGCTGTTCCTGTCTTGTTGCCTGGTGAGAGAACTAGCACACGCGTAGAGCCTGGCAAATCGCTCTACGCAATGATTCCCGATATCGAGGCGCTTCCCCGAGTTGTGGACGCTGCGATATGGATTTCGTACGCATGGGCGGACGAGCCCCGCAATCAGGGAGTGGTAATGGTGGTTGGTGATGATCGGGAGCAGGTAGGTGCGTCTGCAAAAAAACTGGCCGAAAAATTTTGGTCAGCCCGTCGCCAGTTTGATTTCGAGGCCCCCACCAAAACGCTCGACGAGTGCCTAGACATCGCCATAGCGAGTAGCAAAAAGCCATTCTTCATAAGCGATATGGGCGACAATCCAACGGGTGGCGGTGAAGGTGATGTAACATGGACACTTGCAAGGATTTTGCAGCGCCCGGAATTTAAGACACCTGATGGAAAGACATTGATTTATGCCTCTATACCAGGACCAGAAATGATAGCCGTAGCCAAAAAAACTGGTGTAGGTGGCCATGCCGAGGCGATAGTGGGTGCTATGGAAGATGCTCGCTTTGAGGGTCCTGTGAAATTGTCTGGCACTGTGATGTACAGTAGCGACCGCGAGGCTGTTATCAAAGTAGGGAGCATCCTAGTTATCGTGACCCAAGGCAGGGCGGCATACCACTATGAACACGAAATGA
>JAIRRD010000246.1 GCA_031256155.1 Holophagales bacterium | reverse complement strand
TTACCAAAGACATGTCCGAGCCTGAGATGGTTGCGAGGCTTATGGAAATGTATCAAAAACTGGTGGGCAGTGAAAGCTGACACCGGCAATGCCAATGTGCTTGCCGCAAAGAAAATGGTAAGACTCTGCGGAGCCATTGAAAAATGCGGGTACTTTGGGCGCAAGCTGGAAGTTTTATAGTCAACGCACTTGACAAACGGTACAGACAGGCAAGCACCGCCTACGCCTTCTATAGCGGTTTAACTTTTCGTAGTTAAACCGCTATGCTGGGATTCGCTTGCGAATCACAGCCGCTCATAGTTCATAGGCGAGCTTGGCTCGCCGTAAATGGACTATGAAAGCGAAAATTGCTATATTCCGCTCCCCGCCGATGGCGGCTCACTCCATTACGGCGCAGTCTTGCGCATCCGCACATTTTACTTGTGGAGCATTGTTATGCTCCACAAGTAAAACGACTATACTCACGCGGTTGTTTTTCCTGAAGACTGCTTCAAAATCTTCCATCTCAAAATTGCGTTCCGCAATTTTGAGACGGAACAGCGCCATATACATGCTAGGCTCATCTCAGTGTATTTGAACACGGATGGAGTCAAACATGGTCGCGTCCTGCAAAAAAGTATTTGTTCTTGACACCAATGTTCTTTTGCATGATCCACAGTCAATATTCCGCTTTCAGGAACACGACTTGATTATCCCCATTATTGTCATTGAGGAAATAGATACTTTTAAGAAAGATCAGACTGAAATAGGGCGGAATGCCAGAACTGTCTCCAGAAACCTTGATGCTCTAAGAAGCAAGGGTAGTCTAAGCAAGGGCGTTCAGTTGGATGGGGGCGGTACTCTGACTGTGGATGTTTCCAATCACCCCTTTAAGGACTCTTTTCCGAACATAAACAAAAGCCCCGCAGACAATATAATTCTGGCCTGCGCTAAAGCACAGCTTGACAAGCGCCATGAAAATGTTGTGCTTGTCTCCAAAGATACAAACCTGCGTATCAAGGCCGATGCGTTGGGGTTGGTGGCAGAGGACTACAATTCCAACCGTGTTGAAGTTGATGAACTATATTCGGGAACAGCTGAACTCTTTGTGAATTATGAAGATTTCGACCAGTTTTTCGAGATGGGAATGCCGCTTCTTGATGATGAAGAGTTTTTTTACAACCAATGTATCACTTTGATTGACAAGGCCGATAACTCTCATACAGCTCTGGGGCGCTTCAATGGGACTGACCGAAGAATTCATCCGCTCAGAGTGAATGATGCGGCACCTTGGGGCATTACTCCTAAAAATCGTGAGCAGCAATTTGCTTTGGAATTACTGCTTGATGAATCTTTGAGAGTTGTCACGCTTCTGGGACGAGCGGGTACAGGAAAAACGTTGCTGGCCATTGCTGCCGGATTACAGCAAATTGTGGATGATGAGAAATACAATAAATTGCTCGTAAGTCGCCCTGTGATGCCTATGGGTAAGGATTTGGGGTTCCTCCCAGGCGATGTTGAAAACAAATTGCGTCCCTATATGCAGCCCATTTACGACAACCTGGATTTCATTGTGGCCGCCAATACTGAGATGAGGCGCAGGTCAAGTATGACGGTAGGTCAGTTGGAGGAGGGAGGATATCTGAATGTTGAACCTCTCACATATATCAGGGGGCGCAGCATCCCAAACCAATACATCATTGTGGATGAAGCTCAAAACCTTACTCCCCATGAGGTCAAGACGATTCTGACAAGAGCCGGCAATGGGACTAAGATTGTGTTGACCGGAGACCCATACCAAATTGACAATCCATATGTTGATGGCAGTACTAATGGCCTGAGCTTCCTGGCGGAACATTTCAAAAACCAGGAATTGTTCGGACATGTGATACTGACTAAAGGTGAACGCAGTAAATTGGCTGAACTGGCCAGTGTTTTACTCTAGTCCGGGTTTTGCATGAGCGACTCTAATTGGGATTCTTTCAGTGAACAGCCTGTGAAACGGGTCATTCCCGTTTGGGTCAAATTCTTTATTGGCTGTGGTGTTGTCGCATTCGTTCTGCTTGGAAGCTGTGTCGGCTTTACCTATTGGGCGGCCAGCACAGGCAAAATGACTAAATTCTTTGCCGAAAAAGTGACTGCGGCTCTGGAAAAACCCTGGGGTATGCTGCTTGCTGTCACCGATGCGATACAGACCGATGAAGATGCTATTAAGCTGTACCGCGACAACCCCGCTCTGGTAAACGATTATCCAACAGAGACTGACTTTTTGAAAAAAATAGCTGTCTGGCGCACTAAAGTGGCTGATTTGCCCCGTACTCCGCCTTCTTTTGCATTGCTGGACAAAAATGACTTTCATATCAACAGCGGCAAGTCAATTGGAAGAAACAGAAGAAAATTATTTGAAATAAGCTATAAAATTTCTGACGAAGACAGAATTCAATTGTGCTGGGAGGACGATAAACTTGTGGAATTTAGATTCAGTGAATTGTAGCGATTCCATGATTTTGTCTATACTGTTGCCGGTCGTGCTGCTGTCGTATGTCCATGCCAGTGACGGCAAGACTACCGTCAAAGTGGCGCACGCGAAAGCAGCCGCAGGGCATTCTTTTTCGATGTTCATCAAGCCTGACGGCGGTCTCTGGGTCTTTGGGTCAAACCAACATATTATACTCAGTGATGACAGCAGGAAAAAAAGACAGCACAACCCCATACGCATTGGTATGTCGAAGAAGTGGGCCGCAGTCTGGGCCGGATATTATCACTGTGTAGCGCTGAAGACGGACGGTAGCCTCTGGGCTTGGGGGAAGAATGACCAGGGACAGAACGGCGACGGCACCAGAACCAGAAAAATACGCAAAGCACCAGTGCGTGTTGGCACGGCTAAGGATTGGGGCTCTGCCTCGGCTGGCGGAAGCCACACAGTCGCGCTGAAGACGGACGGCAGTCTCTGGGCTTGGGGGAATGGCTCATTCGGTCAGCTAGGCGATGGTACCGAGGCGGACCGGTACAAACCCATTCGCGTGGGCGGGGATACGGACTGGGTTGCTGTTTCGGCTGGCGAGGACCACACAGTTGCGCTGAAGTCGGACGGCAGCCTCTGGGCTTGGGGTGCGAACATCTGCGGCGCGCTCGGTGATGGCACCCCCACGCGCCGACACACTCCCATCCGCGTGGGCGCGGATACGCCCTGCTCCGCCGTCGCGAC
>JAIRRD010000202.1 GCA_031256155.1 Holophagales bacterium | reverse complement strand
CTTTTTCAAACGCTTTGCGCCAATCTGACATTGAATAACATCGTCAACGTAAGAGCTGAAAAAATAGGATTAGGCAACAAGTCTGAGATACTTCATATACCAATTTTAGACTACGGCTCAAAACTTAATTTCGGCGGACTAAGTTTGGATTTAGTTGATGAGGGCATAGCCATACCAATTAAAAGGCTTGACACTTTTCCCCTTCAGCAGTGCGCTTTTATAAAAATAGACGTTGAGGGCATGGAACATCAGGTTATTGAGGGTGGTTCAAGCACTATTTATAACTTGCGGTCACTCCTGTATGTAAAAAATGACCGCAGGGAAAAGTCGCCAGCCTTAATCCAGTTTTTACTGGGAATGGATTATTCGCTGTGGTGGCATGTCACCACCCTTTACAACGAGGACAACTACGCGGCAAACTCCAACAACGTGTTTGGCGGCACGGTCTCCGTAAACATGCTCTGTATTCCAAGCGAAAAGATGGACGATGCCAGAAAGGCAATAGTTGCTAATATGCCACCCATAACAAGCCCAAATGATTGGTGGCGCTCATAATGAACCCAGATGTGGTCACATTATTGCAGTCGGCCATGATAAATCATAAGAACGGTGATTTATCTGCCGCCTTGTTGCAGTACCGAATTGTCTTAAAACATGCCCCTGAAAATCTAATGGCTTGGGATCACTATTCACGCCTACTGCTGACATTAGAGAGGTTTGCAGAATGCGCGGACGTTTGCCGGAATATTCTGGCAATAGACCCGGAAAGCGCTGTGCCGAAAACTAACCTCATATATGTGCTGAACAAATTGATAGATGCGGGCATTAAAGACGAAAAACCAAGCGAAATCCTCAGAATAGTCGATCAACTGAACAGGCTTCAGACAGACAGCAATTTCGACAAAGCAGCTTTTAAACTCGGAATCTTCAAATTGATGCTTGGAGAATTTGAAGCGGGGTGGTACTTGTACGAGTCACGCCTTCGCCTTAATGAGTTCATTGGGAACAAGGAATTATTGACCATTCCCCGATGGGATGGCAAGTCATTTCATGGGCGAACACTGCTTCTTCACTGGGAACAAGGCTTTGGCGACACAATAATGATGCTGCGCTATTTAGAGCAAGTTAAATCCCTGGGCGGAAAACTGCTGCTATTTGTTCAGGAGCCGCTTGTCGATATAGCTGCCACTTGTGCCGGACCGGATTATGTATTTGGAAACCCTGATGAATCACCGACTTTTAATATCCAGCTTCCCCTGATGTCCCTTCCACAAGCACTGAATACGAGAATAAACACAATTCCATCTCGCGCCTCATACATAAGCGTTCCTGAGCATGTGCCAAACAGAACACAGATAAATTCCTGCTTGACAGCGAGTCAGCATACTAAAAAATATGGTCTCGTTTGGGCCGGACGGCCAACCCACGCAATGGATGCAGAGCGGTCCATCTCGTCTGAGCATCTGCATTACTTTGCAGCGGTCAAGGACGCTTCCTGGTATTGCTTGCAGCGTGAAGCACCGGATACAATACCATTTTCCGGCGCAGTACCTCTGGGTAATTTATTGGAAACATTTGCGGATACAGCATACGCATTGAGTCAACTGGACATGGTTGTAACAGTTGACACAGCCATAGCACATCTTGCCGGCGCAATGGGTATTCCGGTCAGACTTCTTATCGCCTTCAGGCCCGACTGGAGATGGTTGCTGAAGCGCAGCGACACACCTTGGTACCCATCCATAAAAATTTATCGCCAGACAGAACCAGGCGATTGGGTAACAGTAATTGAGCAGGCGGCGCTGGATTTATAGCAGTTCAGGTTATAGCAGTTTAACTACAATAACTTGAACTGCTATAATCCATAAGGCTCATTTGCCTGTTCAATTCCGGGAGTTGCGATGCCTGAACTTGCAGCACAGTTGGCCGAATGCCGAGCGCCATTTCCGGCGTCCACAAAGGTATACGTAGCGGGATCGCGGTCGGATATCAGGGTTCCATTTCGTCAGGTGGCTTTGACTCCCACAGTGGATTTCGATGGGCAGAGCGTACCCAACCCGCCTGTAATTCTCTATGACACCACTGGCCCGTACACAGACCCAAAAGTGGCTATAGACCTCTCCAAAGGTCTGTCCCCTATGCGATTGCCTTGGGTGATGGAGAGGGGCGATGTGGAAGAATTGGAAAACCCTTCCAGTTCGTACCGTCAACTGCGGGAACGCGACACAAGTCTGGACACCATCCGCTTTCCCCACCCCCGCAAGCCATTGCGCGCAAAGTCGGGCTGCAGGGTGACACAAATGCACTACGCCCGTAAAGGCATCATTACACCGGAAATGGAATTTGCGGCCATACGTGAAAATCTTGGCCGCCCACAGGGTAGCCACATCACGCCGGATTTTGTGAGGCAGGAAGTCGCCGAAGGACGCGCTGTCATAAGCGCCAATATAAACCATCCCGAAGCCGAGCCAATGCTAATCGGCAGAGCTTTCCTAGTAAAAATCAACGCCAACATCGGCAATTCAGCCGTAGCTTCTTCCATAGAGGAAGAAGTTGAAAAAATGGCATGGTCTGTCAGATGGGGAGCGGATACCGTAATGGATTTGAGTACCGGT
>JAIRRD010000111.1 GCA_031256155.1 Holophagales bacterium | reverse complement strand
GCTTTATAGTCAACGCCCTTGACAAACGATACAGATAGGCAAGCACCGCCTACACCTTCCATTCCGCTCCCCGCCGATGGCGGCTCGCTCCATTGCGGCGCAGTCTAGCGCAAGCGATGGCATGGAAAGCGGAGAATGTCCAGACAGGGATGCTCAGGAACCTAGTTATATAGCGGTTTAACTTATTGTAGTCAAACTGCTATGCCGGGATTCGCCTGCGAATCACGGCCGCTCATAGTCCATAGGCGAGCTTGACTCGCCGTAAATGGACTATGAAAGCGAAAATTGCTATATAGTGGTTCAACTTATTGCAGTTGAATCGCTATATTAATCCCATGTAAAATGTGACATTGCACACGGAATGAAGTCTGACGACATAACGAAGTGTATTTCTAAAATTCGACTTACTATTACTTAAAATATAGCCACTTGCAAAATCTTGGCTTTGCAAGTTCAACGGAGTTGGTGGGTTGCGTTATAATCTATAGAGCTGAAAGCAACTTTGGAGCGGACGGCTTCATTGCAGGCGCAGGCAAAAACAGGGTTTTGCAATTACCTCAAGGGTTTACACTATATTGAAGACTGCCCCGAAAATTTCCATATCGGAATCGCGTAACGCGGTTTTGGTATGGAACTACTATGGGTTCGTCTTTGCGGGGTTTGTACTCCTGCTATTTTTCTCTGTCCTGACATCAATGGCGCTGGGTGAGGCAATGCTGCCGCCATCTGAAATTTGGGCTGTGCTCTGTGGGGCAGCGGATGAGTCGAGTCGAATAATTTTCTTTGACATACGTCTGCCCAGAACCATTGTTGGCTTGTTTGTAGGTGCCGGCCTGGGCGCTTCCGGCGTTGTTATGCAAGCGTACTTCCGCAACTCCCTTGCAGCCCCAGGACTGCTTGGTGTCAGCAGCGGCGGAGCGCTGGGGGCTGTTTTGGCTTTGACTTTTGGCGGCTGGCTTGGAATATACACTGTTCCGTTAGCTTCTGTATCCGGCGCATTCATGGCCATTGGCGCGGTCATGCTACTTGCCAGAAAGGGAGCGTCACCGGAGCATTTACTTCTCGCCGGTGTAGCGCTCAACGCTCTGTTTGGTGCCGCTACCAGTTTTATACTTTCGGCATCCGCAGACCAGACGCATTTAAACGCGCAAATTCTGTTCTGGCTGATGGGGGGTATTGAAAACAGGACATGGGAACACGTCTGGATGGCGGCACCAAGTATTCTGCTGGCTTCAGTATTACTCTTGCCCCTTGGACGGCCTATGAATTTACTGGCACTGGGGGATTCCGGCGCACAGAGCCTTGGCGTGGACGTGCGCCGACTGCGCTGGCAATTAATAGTCCTGTCAACAATCCTGACCGCCCTGGCAACAGCTGTGGCAGGTGTAATCGGCTTTGTCGGCTTGGTTGTACCTCACATTATCCGCTTGATAGACGGCCCGAATCACAGGCGTTTGCTGCCTCTGTCCATGCTGGGAGGTGCCTCGCTGGTTTTACTCTGTGACTTGCCGACGCGCTTTTTGGGGGCTGGAATGCGTTTGGGCGTGATTACTTCCCTCGCTGGCGGGCCATTTTTACTCTGGCTTTTAAGGAAACGCCCATGCTGAAAACCTCTGCTCTGTCGGTTGACACTCGTCTGTACGATGTTGCCCTGGAAATTCACGCAGGTGAATGTGCAGCGGTTCTGGGCCCTAATGGTGCCGGAAAATCAACGCTGCTCAGCGCTCTGGCCGGACTATTGAAGGCCATGGGCAATATTTATTGGATGGATAGAGAACTTGAACGTATTCCCTATATAGAGCGCGGACGTATGCTGGCCTGGCTGGGACAGGAAAGCGCAGCGGAATTTGCTTTTCCTGTGCGAGAGGTGGTTGCTCAGGGCCGCTTTGCGCATGGAGACGAGAGTCAGGAAATAGAACAAATAGATGAGTCTATGGCCGCTGTAGATATTTCGCTCATTGCCAATAGGTCTGTCACAGAGCTTTCCGGAGGTGAGCGCCGTCGTGTTTTTATTGCCCGTGCACTGGCTACAGGAGCGCCGATACAACTATGGGATGAACCCGCCTCAAATTTGGATGTCCGCCATACGCTGGAAGTATACGCCCTTGCGCGCAGGCTGGCAAACAACGGAGCCTGCGTTTTAATCAGTCTGCATGATATACGCGCCGCTTACAGCTTTGATCGCGTAATAGTCCTGAACCAGGGAAAGTTGGTTGCGGATGGCCCCCCGCATGATGTACTCACAGCTCCGCTAATTCGCAGTGTATTCCGCGTAGAGGCCCGTTTTTTGACATCGCTCGTGCCGGAATTGCTGTAAAATCCTTGTCTGCGACTTTGGAGACCACATGTTAAAGTGTAATCGAACAAGGGGATTCACCTTAGTGGAATTGCTCCTAGTTGTCGCTATTCTTGGTATCCTTGCAATAATAGCCATACCAACATTTACGGGACAGAGACGCAGAGCCAGACTCATCGGTGACGCGCAGTCGAATGCCAAAGTTATTCAAATGGCTCTCGAAACACGCCGAGCGGAAATGGGCATTTATGGACAGCCCGGCGCAAATTACACCTATAAAGCTGATGGGACGCGGCCAACGGATGACATAATTCCTGCCTTTACGCCAAAGAATAACTCAAAAATGAATTACACAATTACCATCGGGAACACCGGTTTGACATATGATATTGTCGTCAATGACCCAAGTCTCAAAAATGCCCAGGTACTTACAGCCAATCATCTCGGAAGTGTCATGGTAATCTTAAAGTGAGGTAACTGTTCATGCTTCCAGCTAAGTAGCCACTGGTGTTGTGTCCGCTAATTGTCTGCTCGTAAATTAGCAAATATTATGCAAATATTATTTCTTAACATAAAATTTTAGCATACAACTTGCAAAAATACGCACAACGTTTTCATCTCAAAACCATGTCCTGCGATTTTGAGATGAAAGCGTTGCGTCCATCAAAATTCTTTCAACCTTTGCTTTTGCCAATTGAAAATCTTCTTCGGACACCAGTTCATGTTTAATCAGTGTGTATTTATCAAACTGGGTTTTAAGCGCGCCGCCACCCTCTATTGGCTTGAAATAAGTGGATATTGCTCCCTCGGCATATCCAACGCTTGCGTCTTTTGCCCTTTCCTCAGCGCTTCTCTTGTATTCTATATACCAGATGCCATTTGGAGCAATGTAGGAATTAGCGGCCAGATTTTTTTCTTTTTCTTCTCTGAAGTTCAATAATTCCCGGCCAAAGGCTGAAGTGGCTATTGTATGGTACCGGATGGGTGATACGGGAAAAGAATTTTCAAATACCAAAGGACTGAAATCAGATTGGTTATCCAGCATATCCTGAAGAGCCGCTCTGATACTCATCAGACTTATTGAATTTTCTTTTGGTGCGCTTCCAGGACTTTGCCTGAATCCGGGACCATCAACAATCATAGCGGTTCTACATTCCCAGGGGTCTAAGTTGTAACCATGCACGCCTTGTAATTGAAAGCCGTTAAATACGTTGTGAAAGCGCTCTCCGTGATCTGAAAACAATATTCTGACTGAATTCCTATAATGCGTGTCATCATCCAGGCGATTCCAAATTTTTTGCCATGCACTAACTATGCTCTCCATCCTGATTTTATAAGCTGAATACGGGTTTGTGCGGGCATCGTAATTTTCCACTTGATGGGCTTGGACTAAATCAATGTGGACAAGTGGTTCGTACGCCCAGGGTGATATTTTAAACCAGCTTCCGGTTTTTTGAAGTTCCTGTCTGGTCAGAAAAATGGGCTGGTGCGCCAAGCATGAGTGGAACATTACCCAGGCACTGCCTCTGCCCAGCCTCAGTGTTTCACGTAAACCGGCATCCATGGAACTCCATGGGTTTGTGGTTGGGAAGGCTTTAAACCAGTTTTCCCAAATGGCGTACATTGGAAAACTCACGGCAAGATTGGAATTTACAAAATTTTCCCAGCCCGCTGCCGGCATCAGATGGTCATCAAGGTCCATTTGACGGCCCGTTAAGCCGATTGTACCCCCATCGTCTATATAAAATCTGGGTTTCCACCCCTGCCCCATTGCTACGCGCAGCAATACAAGGTTGTGAGGGTTTTGAAATTCCTCCAAGGTGGCTCCGATATGGCCAATGGTGTATTTCATCGGGTCCCCTCCCCACAGGATATGCCACAGCAAGCGCGTTGCCGGAATTACTGTGTAGGAATTTTCAAACCTTGTCCCTTTCAGACCGTCTGAAACAGACAAAAAAGTATCAGAGCGCAAGCCATCAATACCCAACATCAACACTTTGCACTGCTGTTCGCCTCCATTTGCCCGGGGAGCAGGTCTTGGTATGAATCGGGGCATATAAGCCAATAGTGTCCATGAGACCAGCCATAAGACCAACAATGCGGTTCTACTGAAAAGGAATGTGGTTTTTTGTTGAACTAACCAGATTATTGGATAGGTCACAGCCATAATTAACAAAATAATAAATATGACCCAAAACGGTAGATTGCGGATGCCGGGAAAAACCCAGAGCGCTGTGGGAACTTGCCACCACAATACAATATGTATCCATAGCATGGACGATAAGCCGAAGTACACGGCCTCGCGGCTCTTCCAATCTTTAAGCCAGTTTTTTTTAACAATCGCTCCGGGTAGCAGTGAAGCGAACCATGCCAGACAGCCTCCAAATAAATAAACAGGCAAAAGTATTTTTAAAATATAATGAATCCCAAAAACTTTAATGGGCTTAAAAGTGGCAGATTGCGCAAGCCAGCCTCCTATGCCCGCCTGAGAAAGACGCAGACGCAAAAACGCCATTAACATCATAAATGTTAAAAACAAAAAACCTGTCAAGAAAATTGACAACGGGCGCAACGGCCTGACATTCAGTTTTTTCAATATGGT
>JAIRRD010000110.1 GCA_031256155.1 Holophagales bacterium | reverse complement strand
TAATGATTTTAATAGATTTGAAAATGCTGGACGATAGGAATGTTCTGTGGGCTTTGGGGACTTGAACTGAACATTCATATCTGCTATGTAGGCAGTGATAGCCTCATGATGTCCTGTTGGCTGATTGATTACGACCATGTATCATAGTTTATCTCAAGTCAGCAACTTCAAAAAAGAGTGGTAGGCTGCGCCCGACTGAAGCAGACTCTGGCGTAACCTGACTACAATCAATAAATTACGAAATTAAGCCAGAGACTGCGGATGTCGGGAGCAGACGGAACGCAGGGTTTTGCAATTACCTCCATGAGTTTTAAAATTGACTTTTATTTTGTGTTACAATCATTTTGCATTCGGCCTGGATCAGTTGGATCAAGGAGGGCCCCGAATCAATCGGTTTGTATCACTTGTACAAGTCGGGCAATCGGGCCTGCGCGTTTTTTTGTACTCGTTTTCGGATTTTCATGGATCTAAAAAAACTACAGTGTCCTATAGAAAACCAGCTCTCACTGTTGGGTTTTGAACTGGTGTTGCTCGAATCAGCCCATGAAGGCAGGGACGAAGTGCTTAGGCTTCGTGTTGAGCATCTGGATCGAAACGAGCCGGTTACACTGGATGATTGCACCGCTGTAAGTTATGGCCTGAATGCATGGTTGGACGTTGAGTTCCCATCTTGGCGAGAAACCACCGGAATTGAAATCAGCAGTCCCGGCCTGGAGCGTCCGCTGGTGATTCCAAAGCACTACAGCCGTTTTGTAGGACACCTGTGTAAAGTGCGGACGCGCTTGTCTTTGAATGGACAGAAACACTTTAAGGGATGGATCAACACCGTTTCGGATTCATCTGTTACTGTGGAAGAAGACGGCATTTTAAAACAGATACCATTTGATCTGATTCAAAAAGCCAATTTGGCTCCTTTTGACGAGGACAATACACCAAAACCAAGGCACGCACCAATAACCGAGCATGAAGGCGCAGAGAAAAGCGCCTCCAGGGAGGCATAGATGGCCCTCGTGAGTAACACTTTCTTTGATAGCGTCAAAATGATTGCCGCCGAAAAAGGTATTCCAGAAGAAGAGGTTTACAACGCAGTAGAAGAATCGTTGGTAAAAGCCGCTGAAAAATACTTTCAGAGCCAGGATTTTTACGGAAACTTTCAATCCCAGATGGATAGGGATACCGGTGAATTTCACGTGTACGCCTTAAAAACAGTTGTTCCTGAAGTTGAGGAAGAAGACCTGGAAATCAGCCTTGAAGAAGCTCAAGCTCTCAACCCCGATGCGGCCGAAGGAGACACTCTATGGCTTCCGCAGGACACCACGCAATTAGGTCGCATTGCAGCGCAGGCCGCTAAACAGGTGCTTGTCCAGAAAGTACGTGAAGCAGAAAGGGAACGTGTCTACACAGAATTTGTAAACCGCCTTGGTGAAATTGTCGTGGCTGAAGTCAAGCGTTTTGAAAAAAATTCCATTGTTCTGGAAATTGACCGCGTTGAAGCAATACTGCGGCGCTCTGAAATTCTCCGAGGCGACCGCTTTGACAAGGGGCAAAGAATAAAAGTTGTTATTTCTCAGGTTGACAAGAGTGTCAAAGACGCACAAATTCAGGTGAGCAGGACAGATCCTAGACTTTTGATAAACTTGTTTGACAGCGAAGTGCCAGAAATTCATGACGGCACGGTTGTCATAAAGAGTTGCGTACGCGAAGCCGGTGACAGAGCCAAAGTTGCCGTTCACAGTATTGACCCGGACGTGGATCCTGTGGGTGCCTGCGTTGGCCTTAAAGGCAGCCGTGTTCAGGCCATAATCAGAGAATTGAAGAATGAAAAAATTGACATAGTTCGCTTTGATGAAGACCCAACCAAGTACATAGCCAACGCATTAAATCCAGCCAGAACCCAGCGTGTGACTGTCACAGATATGGAGCGCCGCAGAGTAGAAGTAATTGTTGAAGATGACCAGCTTTCTGTAGCCATTGGCAAGAGAGGACAAAACGTACGTTTGGCGGCAAAACTGACCGGATGGAATATTGATGTCCGCAGTGACACGGAAAAGCGCCATGAAGCTGTTGATAATATGGAAAGCGCTCTGCCGGAACCCGCTTTTTATTCCCCCGAAGAACATCCCCCCGTATCTACTCTTATGGATGAACTTAGAGATGTTGAGGGCCTGAACGAACAAATTGCAGATAACCTTGCCAAAGTAGGATTTCTTGACGTCAAATCCTTGTACACTGTGACTGTTGAGCAGTTGCTCAATGTAGATGGTTTTGATCAAGAATTGGCATTTCGCATAATAGATGCTGTACAAGAGAGGTTCGATGGCTGATAATACATAATTTCAATTTTTTTATTTTTTTTCAACTTTTCTGACTCGAGGTTTTTCGCTTCATGTTGCGCATAAATCAGTTAGCCAAAGAAATAGGTGTCAGTAATAACGCCATCATTGAAGCTCTCGAAAAACGCCTCGGCGTTACCGGAAAAAGTCATAGTTCCAATTTAACTGCGGAACAAATCACTGTCCTTCGCCAGCTTTTAAAAGCCAATAAGAAGAGCGATGAAGATTCAACGCCGCTTGGTGTTCATCCCCCAAAGGCCCCTGTGCGGGTAGTTAAGGGATCAGTACCCAGTACTCCCTCCGCTCCCGTCTTATCTCAACCATCACCAGCGCCGCCGGTACTGGTGAAAAAAATCGAACCTGCAATAACATCTCCTGTTGAGCCTGAAGCCACTGTGCAACCAGAACCTATACAAACGACAACACCAGTCAATTCGGCGCCATTGCCTGCGTTAACTCCAAGTTCACCCAGAGCAATACCGCCGCCAGCCCCTGCATCTTCGCCCAATGAAACTTTCTCGAAATTAAGAGTTTCCGCATCGCCACTCCCAGCTCCCAAAACTCAGGAGCCTGCTAGGTATATTAAGCTTCCGCAGCCCTCCGCTCAAAAGCCCAAACCGGAAGCTGGCTCTAAGCAAGAGCGCTCTAAATCGGAAACTGGTAAACCCTTAATTCAAAGACAAGGACAAGGCACTCCACACACACATTCCAAAAAACATCCCAAAGTTCAGCGCTCTGGTATGCCACAGCAGGAGAAAACTGTTCTGCGTATGGCCACTAATACCGGAAAGGGTGAAGTTAAATATGAAACGCCTGCACCGGTGACGCCTTCACGCAGGCCCTATATCCCTCCCAGTATTTCTCAATTACAACCAGAACAGGGGTTTACACGGATCAAAATGGCGGATGAGCCAGTTGTGTCCACCAAATCTCAGGAACCAGCCCGTT
>JAIRRD010000207.1 GCA_031256155.1 Holophagales bacterium | reverse complement strand
GCTCGCGCCATCATCGAAACACTGGATAAAGTCATGGATGCCGAACATCTTGTCAAAGAACTAACCGGAAAATAACCACAAACCGCATTTGAGAATATTGTAAAAAGGATTATATAGCGGTTTAACTTATTGTAGTCAAACCGCTATGCCGGGATTCGCCTGCGAATCACGGCCGCTCATAGTCCATAGGCGAGCTTGGCTCGCCTTAAATGGACTATGAAAGCGAAAATTGCTATAGTGAATGCACTTTACAACCGTAACAATTGGGCTATCGCCTACGCCTCTCATTGCACTTCCCACCTGTCGGCGGCTCGCTCCATTACGGCGTAGTTTAGCGCATCCGCGCATTTTACTTGTGGAGCATTGTTATGCTCCACAAGTGAAACGACTATAAAACCGCCACATTATTCTAACTTCTTGACTCTGTCTCTCACTTCATCCGCGAAGTTTTTAATCAGTCCATTGATGAATGTCAGCGGCTCCAGAGTGTCGTCTTTTATTAAGGGCGTCAGGTCGCAGCCGAAACTCAGTGCTTCCGAACTATCAACGCCGTGGCTTGCAAAGAATGTAGCGTGGGCGCGCCTTCTGCCCATAGTGGCCAGATCATAGCGCTTGCCGCCACATATTTGGCTGTCAAAAACACCAAGCAACGCAGCCGCTAAGTTTTCATGTCCAGACACATCCATGACCACTTTATCTGCATCGCAAAGCCAGTCTTGGTCTCTCCAAACCTCACAACCGATGACTTTTTCGGGACGCTGGTTCACTGGGAGCTGTCGTATGGCAGTGATTGTGCGAAGAGCGGCCGCCACATGGGTATCATGCTTGTCCGCTAAATTGTGCGTATAGATGACCTTTGGCTGGGCAACTTGCAACACCTTTACTAAGTCCGCCACTACCTGTGTGCTTTTGCCATCCTTGACTGCCGATGAGCCGTAATCCAAAAATATCTGGGCGGCATAATTGCCTACCTGGGCAGCTTTTTTCTGTTCAGCACGGCGTATCTGCTGCATATCGCCATCGGTAGTACTGGCATAAAGGCCATCTCTGGGACTACCGCTGCCATTTGTGACTGTTACGCCGGTAAACCAAGTATCATGCTGGCCAAAACAAGATATGACACCATGATAAGCCATAATCTCAATGTCATCCTGGTGCGCAGCTATGACAAGGTGCGTTGTTCTGGCAAGAGCGCTTTCAGGCGGCAGGCCGTCGGGGACAAAAATTTCAGAAGACTCAAGATTAAACATAAAGGCCTCCATGACCATGCGGGATTATTTAATGCGGTTTGGTATTGCGGCGCAAAACTGCACGTCTTTATTCGCTTTTACTGCATTTATTGTCGCTACTGTCCGCCGCGAGAGCCGGAAGACTTGCCGCTGCGACGGCTTGACCAACGCGACGGGCGCTTTCATCGGGCAATGTCACGCTGATATTTGTCAATTCTGGAAATTCTCTGGTCAGCACTTCCTTGGCCTTTGTCAGTATGATTTCACCGCCAATGCCTGATGTGACGCGGCCAAGAATCAAAACGTGCTTGATTTCATAAAAATCAGCATAGTGGGCAAGGCTGTAACCAAGATAAATACCTATGGCCTCCCATATCTGCCGTGCCCCGGCATGACCTTTCTCCAGGCAGTTTTGCGCGACTTTGAGTTTTTCTGCCAGACCCAGGCTGGGGTCAATCTCAATTCCGGCCTTGGGAGCCAGCTTGAAAACAGCCTGCTGACTGAAATAAAGTGCGCCTACACCAGTATCTCCGCTCCACTCGCAAGCGGCTGCGTTCGGGTGGTAATCCACAGGGGCAAAGGCCAATTCGTTCAGCCAAGTGGTGATCTCGCCCTTTGGTGTGACATATCCCGCAGCCTGGGATGACCCAAACGCAAGACCCAATATTGGCTTATCCTCCAAGCTCATTGCCCCTGCCAGAGCTGTCACCTCGCCATCGTTGACCACTTCAAAGGGTACACCTCCCATTGCGCTTTGCAGGTCAAAGAACAGATTTACAGTCTTTGTATCGAATAACTCTTTTGGAATACCGCGGTACAGGCTTGCCACGCGGGGCCTGTTATTTATGTACACGCCAGCCGCCGAGCCTCCAATGGCGTCAACGCATGGCATGTGCTTGGCTGCGCTCTTGAATGCGGTCATCAATTCATCAAAATGGTATTGAGGGTCCGTGGCATTGCGCGGATCCCAGACAACTTCTTCTGTATAAACGGCTTCCCCATTGATAACCGCTGAAACTTTGCGATCCGAAGCCCCAAGATCAAACCCAATTCGGCATCCATCCAAGTGTCCACCAAGGCTTATAGTGCTTTCCGCAGATTGGGGAACATTTTCGGGCGTTGTCACTTCAACTGTAAATGGCTTTGCGTACACGCCGCCCATGAAGTCAAAATCGAATTTGCGCACCCCTGCATCGGAATAGACGGCTTTGATGTGTTCGCCGACAGAGTTTGGGCCGCCAATCACAACGCGCCAGCCGCCCCTGGCCCAGAGCAAAAACTTTACCAGCCGTTCCGCATACTCCAGATTAAGAGATGACTGCGGATGAGATTCCGCAAAACAGACAGTTTCATAATGCGTTATAGCACCTCCGCCGCGCTCTAATGCGAATACAAGCGGCACGGCACAGCCAGACTCCTTTACCAATCGGAGAAAAGCGCGATTTGCCAACACAGCTGGCTTGAAATCGGGATCAAGAGTTGGGATAAAAGCAGGCTTTGCTAGTTCATTCAAGCGGGGCATGTGAACTCCATAGATGTCAGAGACTTGTACAAATATAGCACTTTCATCTTCGAAATTGTGTTCCCCTTAAAACCTTTCATCTGGAAATTGCGGAACGCAACTTCCAGATGGAGCCGCTATAATTCTTATAACAGTTCAACTTTTCATAGCTGAACTGCCATGCTAGGATTTGTTTGCAAATCATGGCCGCATATCGCTTGCAGGTGGGCTTTCCCACCATTAAGTTAGCAATCAAGTAAAAATTGCTATAAAGGCACTTCCAATGCAATTTGGCATTGACAGACTGATTTCAGAACCATCGCTACGCAAACCCCTACTGGGCAAGCGCGTTGCTTTATTGGGGCATCCTGCCTCCGTGACCACAGATTTAACACATGCCCTGGATGCCCTGGCACAATTACCGGAAATCACACTGACAGCCGCTTTTGGCCCTCAGCATGGTCTAAGAGGCGATAAACAGGACAACATGGCGGAATCACAGGACTTTTTGGATCCGCTT
>JAIRRD010000200.1 GCA_031256155.1 Holophagales bacterium | reverse complement strand
CGTTGGGCAACCCATAGACTCTCCTTCTAGGTCTAGTGCTTCAACTAGAACAAAAGTTGCACAAAATCAAATGAAAAAATACACGGAAAATACATACTAGAAAAAGGCCAAAGTCGAGTCCCCAGGCAAAGCCTGGGGCTTACACGGAAAGTCAGAAATAGAAAAGCTGGCACAAGGGATTTTGGACGCAAGGGCGAATTACCCAGGCAGTTCACTTGCCGACCTCTACGACCCCCTCACCATGCCGCCGGAACTCCTGAAGACCCACAATGCCTTAGACCGCGCTGTGTTGAAACTCTACGGCTTTGGCAAAGAAATGACTGAAGCGGAGATCGTGGGGGAGTTGATGGAGAGGTATAAGAATTTACTTGAGGCAACAAATGACTAAAAACACTGGTAGAGACTATGAAATACTTAGCGGCGAAATGATACAAGAAATAATTAAGTTTAAAGAAGGTAGCAAGATTAAAATTCATAAAATAGAATATCGTGTTAATAAATTTGGAAAATCAACCAAACACGAAATAGATGTTTGGATAGAATACATAGACCAACATGGAACCACAAAATATTATGCTATTCAGGCGAAAAATGAAAAAAATCCAATAAACAAAGCTGATCTGCTTGTGTTTGCCAAAATAATAGAAGAGCTTGGATGTAAAGGAATTTTTATTACCCGGACCGGTTATCGTAATGGTGCCAAAGAAGTAGCACAACATTATAATATACCGATTTTAGAATTTCGAGTTCCGACAGACGATGATTTTATAAGCAGAGTCAGACAACTAAATTTTAAGTACACTCAACAACTACCATTTTTAGAAGATTCATATTTAATACCAGTAGACGATAATGATAAAGATAAAATATTGTTATTGACAGAATGGAAGATTGGAATAACTAAAGCTGACAGCTTTAATTTTCGTACTGAATTGTTTAATTTTTTAGTTATGTTAAATAATACCAATACACTCTCCGATCTTCAACTCAGAATAGGTTTAAATGTTCAAGTAAATAGAACTATACACCCAACTGAGCCATACCTTGAACTTATTTATTTAAAGTTTTTACAGCCGACATTTTTGTTTTTCAACGACTTAAAAGTTGGACTCAAATACGTTTGCATAAAATGTGGATGGATGGAGTTACCAGACATAACGCTTTCAGCCGAAAATATTATTCATTACTTAATAATTGATGTTTTATCTGGAAAAGAATACACAATCGGCCCTTTTGGGTTTCGTGAGCGGGAGCCCTTGTCAGATATACCTGAAAACGACATGATAGAAACTGTTGAATGTGTGCATGGTAAAGGTGCTTATAACAATTTCCTAACACTGCATCCTGCAAAAAGAAAAGCAATTAATCAGGCTATAAGAAAGCATCATCATCGCTATTCAATAAGATGTTCAACACGCAAACTTTGGAAATAACTAAATTATCTTGGAATCAAGGGCGTAATTCATTTGGCCTCAATCTGCTCTGGCGTTTTGAAACTAATCCTCTCTGGTTCGCCTTCCAATGCTTCATCGCTTGCCCTAACCGCACGGCTGAATTCACGCCACGCATTAATGCGAACCTGCTTTTTGCCATCGTCCATTTCTTCTATGTTCAACACAGCCCTTTGCTTTCCTGTGATATTTGCCAGGGGTTTGTCAGGGACAAATACGCCATTTTCAAAAAAGCCGCTGACCACTAACATTCCAACCTCCCTGCAAGTATCATAGCATTGTCAATCGGACACAAAATAAGGAAGGACAGTCAATTGCTCCGATGGCTTCAGACTGCCTATGTATAGTGAATGTACTTTACAGCCGTATAGTCAAAGCACTTGACAAACTGTACAGACAGGCAAGCACCGCCTACCCTCCCATTGCGCTCCCCGCCTGTCGGCGGCTCGCTCCATTACGGCACAGTCTTGCGCATCCGCGCAGTTGAAATGCTCTAAGGGTCACCAGGAATCAAATGGCAAAAATATCAGAGTGCGTCCCAGTTCTCGTCAAATGCAGATCATTCCCTTCAATCCTGTAAACCAGAATCCAGTCTGGTTCTATGTGCGCCCCTCTATGGTCTTTCCAGTTCCCCTTTAGCTGATGATCCAAATATGCCTGTGGTAACGGTTGTTCCTTAATAAGCATTAAGAGCAGATTACGCAACTTACCCATCTGTTTGCCACGTTTCTCTGCTTTCTTTACATCCCGCTTGAACTGATTAGAGCGGACAGGGTTCCGCATCAGATACCCAAATCCTTAAACAGATCATCAACGGTGTCAAAGCGTACCCCTTTTCCTTCATCCATTTCCTTGATTGCTGCAAGGGATGTTTCATTGGGTTCCTCTGTACCAAAAGGCAGACGTTTTTCTACAGCTATCTTTGTCAACATCATACGACAGGCATCAGAAACCGTCAGACCCAGGGTAGCAAGAACATTGGCGGCTTCGTTTTTTATCGTAGGGTCAATTCTGGCGCGGACATATTCAGAGGCTCGCATAGGATTTCTCCATGTTTTATAATAATGTAGCTCATTCGAGCAACGATGTCAATTTTTCTAAAAACCTTTCACGCATCTCCTCAATGCCTTTAGAGACATCTTCAGGTGTCAGGTCCTTGAAAAGCTCTTTGCGTTCCTTGATGTAGTCGCTTGGTTTTAGTTGTTTTCTAAAAACAAAAAACGCCTTGACATTCAAGGCGTTTTACTTGGCAGCCCCAACGGGACTCGAACCCGTGTCGCCGCCGTGAGAGGGCGGTGTCCTAACCGCTAGACGATGGGGCCGTGCGGAAGGGTAAAAAAATATAACTTGATTTCAGGGATATAGTCAAGTCACTTCCGTCTGATTTATAGCGGTTTAGAGCATTTCAACTTTGAAAAAGTTGAAATGGCACGGAGTGCTTAGACTGCCCTTCATATTCCATAGGCGGGTTTAGAGCAGTTTAACTTTGAGAAGGTAAACTGTTCTAAACTGGGATTTGCTTGCAAATCACAGCCGCGTGGTGCTCTTATAGCAATTTGCGCTTTCATAGTCCATTTACGGCAAGTCAAGCCCGCCTATGGACTATGAGCGGCCGTGATTCGCAAGCGAATCCCGGCACTCGACTTTGGCCTTTTTCTAGTATGTATTTTCCGTGTATTTTTTCATTTGATTTTGTGCAACTTTTGTTCTAGTTGAAGCACTAGACCTAGAAGGAGAGTCTATGGGTTGCCCAAC
>JAIRRD010000167.1 GCA_031256155.1 Holophagales bacterium | reverse complement strand
CATTGAGAAATTCGTAGAGGCTTACAACTCAACAGCGAAGCCCTTCATCTGGCGCAAACGGGAAATCAGGGGCACACAGTTGTCAAATAAGACTGATAACTTTTGCAATTAGACACTAGTATGGCGGTTTATAGTCAACGCCCTTGACAAACAGTACAGACAGGCAAGCACCGCCTACGCATCCCATTGCGCTCCCCGCCGATGGCGGCTAGCTCCATTACGGCGCAGTCTAGCGCGTCCACGCATTTTACTCGCGGAGCATTGTTATGCTCCACAAGTACAACGACTATAACTTGAGGATCAGATTGCGCTAATTCTGAACTCAACCTGGTGTCAAAGGCTCAAAGCATACAGAATGGGCTCCGGCGTTCTCCAACCTCATCGGCAATACTAGGAAAAAATCAAAGGAGGTTGCCCCACACACAGCCATGTTGCCATACTTTATTCCATGTGAAAAGGGTGCAAGCCACTTGCACCCTTTTCACATGGAATAACTATACCTAATGTTATTTAGTGTTTAATGTTTCAATTCGTTTCTTTAAATCGGGATGGCTGGAAAATAGATTTTTAAATTTACTGTTTTGCGAAGAACCTGCTTCTTCCTGCAACTTCAGTAATACGCCCAGGGATGAAGCCATATTGACAGGGTCTTTTCCGCATTTTTTCAAAAATTCGTATCCGTAAGCATCAGCATCTATTTCTTGTCTTTGCGAGTACTGTGCATGTCCCAGAGCTTCCGCCAAGTCGCCCAACTGGGAATTTGTGAGTTTGGCTGCGGTTTTGCCGCCCAATGCGCCGGTAGCATCCCTTAATGCGGAAATCCTTAAAGCCGTTACAAAACCATCCTTGGAATCCTTGTTGGCTATATGTCCAATTTCGTGTCCGATAACCGCCAATATTTCATCGTCAGTCATCAAATCCATTAAAGCGGCAAAAATACGTATGTCGCCGTTGGCACAGGCGAAGGCATTTACGTCAACGACATAGTAAGACAATACATTTAAATTAAGTTCTTTAGTCAGATCAGCTGGGATAGCAGAGGTGATTTGTCCCAGACGGTCAGCTACAGTCTGCATTCCTTTGTCCTTAGCACTGGTTTTGCACACCGGATTATTTGCATCCATCCATTTCATATAGTCATTTGCGTATCCGATGACCTCCGCATCCGACACAGTAAATGACTTTACACCTTTGACTGCTGCGCTTCCCAGTTTGCCAAGTGGATTTTTGACCTGAGCGTTGGCGCACACACTGCACAATCCTACCAAAACAACTGCCGATAAAAGGTTTTTCATGACTTTAAGCTCCTCTTTTGTTGATGTGGGCGAAACGCCCAATTTTTTATTGTACAGCAGCTCCATCCCAAAGTCACGCTCCGAGATTTCGAGATTGCCATAAACATTAAATTTAAAGAAAATTGCAAAAACGTACTGTCTTTTTTTCAAAACAACACTATTACATATAAGGCTTCAAGTTTTTGTGGCTCAGTTTTCTCAAGTGAAATGTATGATGTCTTGAAACATCTTTCTGTTACATTTTCACTGGTTTTCGCGCTAGAATGACCCATTCTACAAGGAGAACATCATGCACAAACTCGGATTTTTTATATGTCTCTGTCTTTTGGGCCCTCAATCGCTGTTTACCCAGGAAACTGCGGCTACGGGCAAGATTGAACTGCCTTCCGGCGAATCCATCATGGATAAGCAGATAGAGGTCACTGGTGGCATAGATGCCTATAAAAAACTTAAAAACATCGTTATTAAAGGGACCTTCGAGGCACCGGGAATGAAAGCCGATATTACAGTTTATAAGGCTGAACCTAATTTGATGCTTTCGGAAACCACGATACCGGGTATGGGCAAAATACTTGAAGGAGTTGACGGCAAGATAGCCTGGAGCTATAACGCCGTACAGGGTGCGGTGATAAAAAAGGACGAAATGGCAGAACTGGCGTTCATCAACGCCCATTTTCGCGAGGAAGAATGGAGAGCAAAAATCACTAAGGCAGAAACTATCGGCATCGAAACAGTTGAAGGAGAGGAATGCTATAGAGTGCTGCTTACGCCAAAAGTCGGAGACGTTCCATCAACCAACTACTACTCCAGGAAAACGGGCTTTCTTGTCAGAACTGACTTAAAGGTAAAATTGCCTATGGGTGAATTCAACATGCAAATGATACAAAAAGACTATAAAAAGGTTGGCGATCTCATAATGGCTCATACGATCATCCAAAAAATGGCGGGCCAGGAAATGAAGATGTCTCATGCCGAAATCCAGTTTAATGTTGACATCCCCAAAACAACTTTTGAGCCGCCAGCGGAAGTTAAAGCACTGTTGAAATAAATATTTGCAGTTCACTAATTTTGTTGTGTAAACCATGTACAAAAGTATACCCCTGTCCGCCATTATCTCAATGGCGTTGACTCTGCCCCTGTTTCCGCAGTCTGATTACGAGTACAACATAGCAAGGCATAGGGGCAATAAAATTGTTCTGTTAGGGGAACGGAGTGCGGATGATACGACCAAATGGAAACAGATAATTGATTCCGATGGTGTCTATGAACATGGTTTTGTTCTGCTGGAACGCTCCTCTCTATCCTTCAAGCGCGATGGCAACTATCTGGGGATAAGGGACATTGATGCCTTTGAAGTCTGGTTCAGGCAAAACTATGGCCTGAGCATCAGTGCGAGATGGGCGGCACTGGATTTGGAAAACAAATTGATTATTTCCGGTGTTAAAACACCTGGTGCCAGTGAATTTGATAAAATGCTTGAGCAACGTGGAGTCAGAAGCCCCCTCAGGCAAGTCAGAGATTTTTTGAGGGAAAACCCCGACCACATTGACGCCATGACGGATTTGCTGAAAGAAGTCCGTTGTCGCGCACTGCATATAATGCCGCCAGACGCAACAGAAGACCTGGATACAAAAACAGACTTACGCATCTGGGGCGTTCTGGCAGCCGAAACGGATAGGGTTTTCTGGAAAGAAAACCATCTTCAGCGGCTTTGTGGGCGCAGTGGATTTTCTGGAAAAAGATTGAGGGCGATACTCGTTCTTTAGAATTATTGGTGGATCGCGTCAGACTCAGCCCCCTTTCACAAGCCGGAACAGTACCGCCAGCTTTTGTAATAAATGATTATTATGAGGAATGTAAAAAAAGTGGCAATTGGAACAAGGTGATCGGATTGTTAAAAACCGCATGGGATCGTGAGTTGATGAAAATTGGCCAAGATACGGATTCTCGCCTCCCTTCGCCAAACCCGATAACCAAAGATACATTAGGCGACAGGCTTGGCATTCTGTTAATTGAAGCCTATCTCAATGACGATAAACCCGGGGAAGCGGATAATATATTCAATGCAGTAATGGATTTCGGTGGCAAGTTTACAGACATTACAAAAATTGCCGAATTGGCAAAAGAAAAGGGCAATGAACGACTTGCTGAGAAGTGGGAGGGCACAGCGAAACAGTGATTTGACCGATTTCTTTTATGCGAGCAATACAAGCGAAAATGGCTATGCTCATTCTCTCTGTTTTTTCAGCGGCCATTTTTCCAAAATCCAGGGCAGGAGCCATTGTGTTGTCAGCAGGGCCATAGCCGTACCGCCAATGGCAGCTATTCCCAATCCTTGAAGACCCCTGTAGCCGCTGAATACCAATCCACCAAAACCCGCTAGTGTGGTTCCAGCACAGACAGCGTTGACGCGTGATACTTTAGCCGGGGCATTGGCTTCAAGCCTGGCTCTGTTTAACAGATTAAAAACTGTATCAACGCTCACGCCCAGCGCTACGGGTATGGCTATCAGGCTTAAAAAAGTCAGCGGCTCACCGGTCCAGCCCAGTGTTCCCAGGACAGCCATCTGACCAGCGGCCACCGGCGTAAGGGCGAGAGCCAGAAAGAGCCAGCGGCGTCCAAAAATTGCGACGATTCCAAGAATACAGGCTATTCCCATAAGTATAACGCCTTGTATAGAACTCTTAGCCACAGACTTTATGGCCCTGAACAGAGGGCGCGTCCCAATTAGGCGTGCGTCTGTGCCTTCCAGCGCAGCCTCTACTCTGTCCTGAGCGGCTTCAGGAAGCCTGATGGGCAGGGTGAACATGGAATGTTGTTCAGACATACCTTTCTCAGTCTGATTCCTCAAGGAGCCTTCGGGCAATTTTGACGGCGGATTAATGAGTTTCAGTATGGAGCGCGGAGCCGTCAAAGGGTCTGAAACAGCGGCGCTGAGTGAAACCAGCGATGGTTCCAGCGCCGACGAATCCAGTCCCGCTTCAGCCGCGAGCTTAAGAGCTTGGCGCTGCCATGCACTGCCAGAAAGTGTTTCGCTGAGTTCACTGTTCATGGAAGTCCACTGGGGCAAGGGAAGACCTTCCGTGCTGAGAATATCCGCTATTTTGTTCCACGTCATAGGGAATGGATCGACTCCATCCAATGGAATTTGTATAGCCAATGGCTGCAATCCGGTACCCAGTGTTTTTCCCAGG